>NZ_PHGS01000014.1:0-274555 GCF_003031125.1 Agrobacterium sp. LAD9
TGCGACCTTCAGGTCCTTGTCGCCGATCAGCGGATAAGCAACGTTGAAACCGGTCGCGGTGCGAATGTCGTTCTTCCATTTTTCATGGCTTTCGACCGGATCGACCGAAATGCCGATGATCTTCACGCCGCGCTTTTCGAATTCCGGCTGCAGGCCGCCCATCGCGCCAAGTTCCGTCGTGCAGACGGGCGTGAAATTTTTCGGATGCGAAAACAGGACCGCCCAACCGTCACCGATCCAGTCGTGGAACTGCATGACTCCCTGGGTGGTGTCCGCGCCAAAGTCCGGAGCGGCATCATTGATGCGTAATGTCATCGTGAATTCCTCTGTATGTTTAAGATGGTCGCCTGCACGTGTCATCACAGCGGTGTCCGAAACAGTAGAGTCGAAACTAAAAAAGTGAACATATAAACATTCTTTTTATTGTTCGAATTTTAGAAAAACATATTTGTATCGCCGTAAATTTGACCGACACTTCCTCGTGGACAAACGCAGGCGTATGTATTGTGCAAAAAGAAGCGGGCTCGTTGACGCCCCGAGGTGAATTGGAGGACAACAAGTGCAGAAACCCGACTGGCTTATTTTGCAGAATTTGCAGAGCACACCCTCGGCCATCTCAGATATAGTTGTCAGCGCTATTAAAGCGGGCAGCCTAAAGCCCGGAGACAAATTGCCCACTGTCCGGGATACTGCGCGTTGGTTCAATGTCAGCCCAAGCACGATAGCTGGCGCCTGGAGCAAACTCCGTTTAGCAGGATATGTGACTACTCACCGCAGGGGCGGTTCGTACGTGATCGAGCGCACTGGTAGGCTGACTGAAGCTGCAGTCGAGCACGCTCCGACGACATTGATCGATGTTTCTGGCGCCTCCCCCGACCTGAAGCTCCAGCCTGACCTAAGCCTCGCATTGATGGCAGGTCTGCGTGTGCCCAAACTCCACGATACGGATCTGGACTACATCATCGAGCCACTACGACAGAAGATGGCCGAAGAATGGCCTTTCAAGGCGCAAGAGTGGCTTGTGGGAGGGGGAAGCTCAGAAAGTATTCTTCTCTCCGTGGCGGGCCTGACCAGGCCCGGCGATGCTGTGGCCGTAGAGCAGCCGACGTCGCCACGATCGCTGCAGATCCTGCATCGCCTTGGGTCAAACCCGATAGGGGTCTCCTGGGATGACCACGGCCCGAAAGTCTCTGAACTGAAGCGCGCGCTGGATGCCGGAGCAGTCGCGTTTATCTATCAGCCGCGAGATCAGATGCCCCTTGGACTATCGGTCACGGATGCGCGACTTGAGGAGTTGGCCAGCGTGCTGCAGCTATATCCGGACGTCGCGATCATCGAAGACGACCCGCTCGGTCCACTGAGCAGTGGGGCCACGCCAAGTCTGGGCGCCAGATTCGAGCAGCGGACTGTGTTGGTACGTTCGTTCTGTAGAGCCTATGGTTTTGACCTCAGGGCGAGCGTCATCGGCGGCGGCAGGGAACATATGGTCCGTATACGAGAAAGACGGTCTTTCGGCCTCGGAATGACCAGCCGAATTCTTCAGGGTGCCCTTCACCATATGCTTACGGATCCCTCGGCGCGAAGCGAGGTGGAGCAAGCGCGGCGCGAATATGCGAGGCGACGCTCCACACTCCGTCGGGCACTCGATCAGCGCGGGATCAAAGGGCTGATCGGCGGCGACGGCCTCATTCTGTGGGTCCCGGTAAACGACGAAAGGCAAGCTGCGCTTGCCCTGGCAGAAAATCAGATACTGGTGGGGCGCGGCAGCGAGTATTGCGTTCACTCGACTGGTAATCACATAGCAATTGGTCTTGGCGGACTCACACTCGGTGCAGACGACATCGACCAGATCGCCGGCGTCGTAGCCTCTGCCGCCAAAGGACAAGGAAAGATGGTCAGTTGGGATTGAACCCCAAAACTTGTCGCGCAAAAGTGTGCCGCGGTTTTGCGACAACGACATGCGACAAAACAAGAACTTAAAGCGTGGAAAGCGAATCTGAAAGATCACGACACGCTTTAGGCATGATATCGTCCGCTGAAAGCCAAAGCTAAGAGCTATTGCGGAAAGCTGATCATAGCCCCCAAGGCATTGAGCTCGATTCGGCCTATGTCGTTCCCTCGACGTTCGGCACCGACTCCGGAGCGGACGCTGCGTTGGTGCTCATGCAACTTCGTAGCGACCTACGGCGATATTCGCCATGAATGACAACACGGCCATTGAATTGACACGCTATCCGGTCTCACCAAGCTTGGTTTGTCCGTGCCGCGCGACGTTTCTCTCGTCAGATATGATATATCGATATTCCGGTTGTCAGTCATCAACCGACGCCGTTGACGCCTTCGATCAGATCGGCTCGGCCGCTCTGGAATTCCTCTCGGAAGAAAACATAGCCGCAGACGAGCGGATTCGGGTTACGGGACCCACATTCACATTGCAAAAAAATCGACGGCTCCTCCTGACGTTCAAGCCGCTGCCGGCTACGTTTACTCGTGGCGAAAGCTTACTCGAGTGAATGGAAATAGAGGGAAGACGCCGGCAGGGAGTATACGCTGATGTCGGTTACCTGACGATGTTGCGGCCTAAACACTCCCCCGGCGAGCTACGATATCGGATGAGCGGTTCAATCCCGACGCCGTTAATCAAAGGCACACCGCGAACAAAAAACCTTCTCATCGACATTTAGACCGATGAGGTCGGATTTGTTAGAAACGTTGACAATCCAATCGAGAACGCATTCGACATGAACGCAATAAAAGCCCGAACTTTTGGGGAGACGTGCTTCCGAGATGGATACACCACATAAACGGAAAGTTCGGGGGCGGGATAGTCTGGTAGGATGTTGATCAATGATCCTTCCCGCAAGTCACGGTCGACGAGAAATTCCGGCTCCAGGATGATTGTCTGGTGACGGATCGCAGCTGCGCGACAAATCTCTCCACTGGATGCGCAAATTCTCGGCTTGATATCGACTGAAAAGGTTTTGTTGCCGTTAGTGAATTGCCATGATCTATCGGTGGCAGCTCGGCCCGCAGCGGCAGTGAAATGCCTTACAAGGTCGTTTGGATGCTGTGGCATTCCATTGCGTGAAATGTATTGTGGTGAAGCGCATAGAACCTGTTTTATCGTCGCCAGCTTCTTTCGTACCAAATCAGGTGTGTGCCTTTCGCCGATGCGCAGACCCGCGTCGTACCCCTCCCCACCCAAGTCCACAGGCCGATCCGAGAGATCGACATCGAGCGTTACGTTTGGATAGGTGGAGATGAACTCCGACCAGACCGGGGCCAAATAGTAGAGTCCAAAAGATGAGGGGATCGTCAATTTCAGAAGCCCATTGGGGGATTTTGTGTTTCCTGATATCTCACATTCGGCATCCTGCACGATGGCCAGCGCTTCTTTGCAGCGTTCATCGAAGGCCTTGCCTTCCATCGTAAGCGTGACACGGCGCGTCGAACGATGCAGCAATCTCGTGTTTAGACGCTCCTCCAGAGCGGCGACCTGTCGCGATACTGACGGCCGAGACATCTGCAATATCTCGGCCGCGCGCGTAAAACTGCCTTCGGTCGCAACAGTGGAGAACACAGTTAACTCGAGAAATTTATCCATTGTTTTGAAATCCAAACCATTATGGTGCAAATCGCGCATCTAGTTTTGATATATGAGCCTATTGCACTATTCAATCCGAAGGTCTGGTAACAGCGTCAGTCGCCGCTGAACCACTTAATTTAGCAAAAGGATAGCGTATATGTCAGAGTCTTCTTCGCGCGCCGCAGACATCGTCAGCGCAGTAACCGATACGTCGATGCCCAATCGGGTGCCTGCCGGAGAGGCTCGCGCTGCTGGTCGCTTTGTTCACGACAAGCCGACACCGGATAACAGCATCGTGCTGCTCGTCGACCACCAGATCGGCTTAATGGCAGGGGTGCGCGATTTCGCTTCACTTGCCGAATACAAGAGCAATGTAGTTGGGCTTGCTCGTGCGGCGAAGGCACTCGGTATTCCGACGTTGATCACCTCTTCGAATGCCCAATGGCAGAACGGCGACACTCTGCCCGAAATTAAAGAACTGTTCCCCGATCAACCTATTTACCGCCGCACCGGGATAATCAACGCCTATGAGGACCCAACCTTTCGCAAAGCGCTGGAGGATCTGGTCGCGTCGACCGATCGCAAGCACATTATTATTGCCGCGGTGACCATCGGCACCTGCTGCACATTTCCAACACTTTCGATGTTGAACGATGGTTACAAGGTATTTCCAGTGGTAGACGCCTGTGGCGCCTGGAGCCGATATGAGGCGGATGCCGCCATATCACGTATGGCTAATGCTGGAGCGGAACTGGTTACAACCTTCGCGTTGGCTTGCGAACTACAGGCTGATTGGAAGAAGCCCACCGCAAACGCCATGTTGGCGCCGTTCAACCACAATCTGTCGGAATACGGCTTCGTACTTCAAAACTTCTGGAACAATGCAAACCAGCACACGGTACCGGACCCATTTTTCCTCGTGAAGTGAGACCGGAAATGGCAGTTACCGAGCTACCTTGAGTTTATGCTATCAAGCTAAGCGGCCGGTGGCCAATGTTCTGGAAAACTCACGCGACGGATGCGAGGTCCAAACTAAACTTGTGAACCTCGTTCCCTTTGATAAGCACCCGCGAGCTGGTTTCCAAAAGTCGTTGCCAAATCATAAGCGTAACCGGTCTGGGAAACCACCCTGGCGCTATTGGTAGTAGCACATCCATCCACACTCCCGCTAAGTGGGTAAGAACCGAATTTTCCACATTAACCTGGGCGGCGTGGACGAATTTGAGCCAGTATCTGGCCGTTGCGATATGGACCATGCCCATGAAGCTGTTGGCGAGTTGATCGTAGCGGGTGGCAATTGCGCGGTTGATTTTCAACGAACCGAACATGCGCTCGATGCCGTTGCGTTGTTTGTAGAGCACGCGGTCATGTTCAATCTTCACCCGACGGTTTGATCGCCCCGGAATGACAGCCTTGCTGTTGCGGCTCGCCAGGTCCGCGCGGATGGCGTCGGCATCGTAACCCTTGTCCGCCAACAGCGCTTTTGGAGACCGCTCCGGCAAGGCGATCAGGGTGTCAAACGCCTTGCAATCCGCCGCTTCGCCAACCGTCAGGTGGAAGGCGAGTGGCCGTCCTCGGGCATCAGCCAGGCAGTGAAGCTTACTGGTGAACCCGCCCCGCGAGCGGCCAAGAGCTCGTCGATGAGTCCCCCTTTTCCGCCCGCCGCCGAAACATGGGCGCGAACCGTGGTGCTGTCGATGCCGTAGTGGCCGCTGTCGGCCATGATCTCAGCGAGCGTAACCGAAACGGCCTCCCAGACTCCGGCCTTGCTCCAACGCCGAAACCGCCGGTAGATCGTATTCCAGTTGCCGTATTTGGGCGGAACATCACGCCAAGGGGTGCCGCACCGAAACCGCCAAAGTATCCCGTTGACGATAGACCGGTTCTGTTCGGGTCGTCGGCCTCGCCCTCGGTTTGCTGCCTCAATCGGCAGTAAATCCTTCAAAACGCGCCATTCTGCTTCACTCAAATCGCCCCGGCTCAAGCTCGCCTCCAAAAGGAAGCCTTGAATCAAGCCAATCGCCCCGCGTCAACCAATTCGTCCACGCCGCCTAGAATTTCAGGATATAGGAGAGGCCACCGCTGATCGCCCAGTCGGCATCAGCCCTCGCCTCATAAGTCGCGCCCGAGGAGACGTGCTGCGAACCGGCTGTCAGGTATGATACGCCGGCTCCAAGCGAGACGGTACCAAAGTCGCCCTTATATTGAGAGCCGATACCGAGGGTCCATGTATCGGTCGTTATATCGGCGCCCGAGCCGACGCCCTCGTCCCACGTGATGTTTATCGTTCCTGAAAGCTGATCGGTAAACTCGTGACCGACGCCCAGCTGCAGCGTGTATCCGTCCGTATAGTTGAAGACTTTGTGTGCCGTGCCCAGCCCAATCACGTCGTAGCTAAAGTCTCGCAAGACGCTCCAATCCGTCCATGTGGCCGAGCCATAGATAAGCCAGCCAGGCGCTACACCCGTTTGGGCGTAGAGTTTCAGCGATTGCGGCAAGGTTCCCGAGCCGCGAGCAGGAAGAGTGTCAGTTATTCCATCGAGGATGGCAAGTTCCGATGGCGTGTAAGTGCCACTGGCTTCGTGCTCTACCTGTGAGCGATAAAACAGCTGCACACGCAGCGCATAGTCTGGAATGTCGTACCCTATACCGATGCGATAACCGAGTTGTCCGTCGTCTTTCAGGTGAACAGCACCGATCCACGTATTTTCTTTGTAGTCGAACGTCTCCCAAAACAGGCCCCCGATCGCGTACAGGCGGCCTGGACCGGCATTAACCCTTACTGCACATGCGGCACCATACTCATCGGCCGAAAACTTCATCGTCTTCGTCGGGTTGGGAAACGGTTCGCCAAGGGCGGCCGCCGTCGCAAATTCGGCATTCTGCGCCGCTTCACTATAGGTAGCCGCTCCCCCGAAAGGCTGAGTAACGGTGAGCTCACAGCCCAGATTGTCGCTGATCCTTGCACCAATGGATAAACTTGGAATCGCAAAGGAATCCGAGTAGGATTTATCATCGACGGATTGGCCCATAAGCGTTGTATAGTTTCGACTTGGTGAGACGTAGACAACGGACGCTTCGGAACTGAAGCGACTATCATCGAAGAGAACATCGGTGTTAGCCTCTCCGCGGGAGAATCCCCCGGCCCAGGCCGGTAAACCGGAACAGAAAAATGCCACAAGAAGTACGGGGGTCCATCTCGTCCCCGAGAATATAATGTTCATAAGATCGTTCCCACATATATTTTATTCACTGCTGACCGAACAACCGATGATCGGTCGATACGGACATCAGGCGCTTTTTTTCAATTGATATTAGAGCTTGGACGATTGCCCGTGTCGCCATCACCTATCTAGACGAACGCCATCAAACACGGTGCCCATTTATTTGCTGTGGCTTATCCGGACGCCTCCCAACATCGTCGATACAAGAATATGACGAAGTCCTACACCAACAATGGACACAGAGGACAAATTGGGGTCTCAATCGGTCATTCCACGCGCTTGGTTTCGTCCGACCCACCGTCATTGGCTATCCGCGCAAGCCGCAAGACACAAGCTCTAGAAACTCGTCACAACGCCTATACCGATTCCCTCGAACCCGCTCATCCCCATCAACGCCTCAGGCGCTGCACCAAGGCTGAGCGTACGGCCGACAAGTAGCTCCGGTTTCAGTTTTCCCGAAGTGATCATCTCCATCATCGCCTGATAGCGAAAAGCCTGCATGCCGAGGCTCCCGCGAATTTCGAGTTCCTTAAAAATCACCTCATCCATCGGGATCGCGGCTCTTGTGTGATCTCCAAGCATTAAACCGACCTGCACGTGCCGACCGCGTCGGCGCAGGCACGAAATCGAATTGACACAGGTTGTTGGATGGCCAAGCGCGTCGATTGACACATGTGCGCCGCCCTTGGTGATGTCCATGATTGCCTCCGCCACATTCGGGATGTTCGAAGCGTTTATCGTCGCCACGGCACCGAGTTTTTTCGCGTATTGAAGCTTTTCGTCAGTCAGATCAACCGCGATCACATTGGCACCGATCGCGGTTGCGATCATGACCGCCGATAGGCCGACACCACCGCAGCCATGGACGCTAACCCACTCACCGGCAGTAACACGACCCTGGTCGACAACGGCCCTGAAAGACGTCACGAAGCGGCATCCCAGACTGGCGGCAGTCGCCATTTCCATGGTCTCGGGAAGTGAGACGAGGTTGGTGTCGGCAAAATCCAGGGCGACAAATTCGGCAAACGAGCCCCAAGCCGTAAAGCCGGGTTGGAATTGATGCTCGCAAACCTGGTGGTTACCCGATGTACATTCGAAGCAGCGCCCACAACCCGAGGCGAAAGGAACAGTAACACGATCGCCTTCGCGCCAACGGGTGACACGGGATCCGATGGCCGCGACTGTGCCGGCAAGCTCATGCCCAGGTACATGTGGTAGACGAATCCCCGGATCATGGCCCATCCATGCATGCCAGTCGCTGCGGCACAGTCCTGTCGCTTCGAGTTTGACGACCACCCCATCAGGAGGCGGGGTTGGGTCGGGTACGGTTTGGATGAACGGGCTAGCGCCAAATTCCTCATAGACGACGGCTTTCATGCTTCTCTCCGTGGATAAGTTTGCTTCTTCGCTCGTTCAAATGATTGAAGTCATCTCCCCCGATCAGGAAGACTTCTGCTGCTATACGTTTGGTAATTTCCGAAAAATGGAAGCGCTTTCCTCTTAACCGGCAGTCCAACGACTGGTCGGAATTCTGCCAAAGGTATCCTGATTTTCTTGATCAGGAGAGCTTAAGCGTCAGGAAAATGCAGGGTCTTGACCTCTGTGAAATCCTCGAGACCCAACAACCCACCCTCGCGTCCATTGCCGGATTGTCCGTATCCGCCAAATGGGCTGCCATAGCGATGCGGTGCGCCATTTACATGGATCATCCCGGCCCGCAACTGACGCGCGACGCGCTGAACACGGATAGGATCCCCCGACTGGATGTAGGCGGCAAGACCATAGGCGGTGTCATTGGCCATAGCGATCCCTTCCGCTTCGGTTTCGAACGGAGTTATCGTCAGAACCGGACCAAAAATCTCTTCGCGATAAATCCGCATCGACGGTTCTACGTCTGCAAAAACGGTCGGACGAACATAGTGGCCTGTCGCCAAACCGTCAGGCTTTCCGGCACCGCCCGCAACAAGACGCGCGCCGTCCTGCAGGCCCGCCTCAATGAGCGACTGTACCCGTTGCCATTGAGTTTTTGATGAAAGCGGGCCGATGTGTGGACCTTCGAACAATGGGTCTCCGATTGTTTGAGCGTTTGCGGCGTTCGCTGCCACCTCGACCGCTCGACTATAGACGCTCTTTTCGACAAGCATCCGCGTTGGCGCGTCGCAACTTTGGCCGCTATTGTTGAAAAGCTCGAACACCGACGACGCCACTTGTTCTTCGACATTGCAGTCCGCAAAGACCAAGTTGGGATTTTTTCCGCCCAATTCGAGCGTTACACGCTTCACCGTTGCCGCGGCATCGTGCAATACTGCCGTCCCCGCACGTGTCGAGCCTGTGAAGGAGACCATCGAGATGTTCGGGTGACGTGAGATCGCCGCGCCAACGTCCGCGCCATTGCCGTTTACGAGATTGAAAACACCATTGGGGAAACCGGCTTCATCGATCATTTCGGCGTAGAGCATTGCCGACAGCGGCGTCACCTCAGATGGTTTTAGGACGCAGGTGCAGCCCGTCAAAAGCGCTGGAAGAACCTTAAGAGCAATCTGGTTCATCGGCCAATTCCAAGGCGTTATGAGCCCGACAACGCCGATCGCCTCGCGAAAAAGCAAATCTCCGTTGGTAAGCGTCTCCTCCCATTGGAAACGATCCAGTGCATCGAGAAACGCCTGAGCATGTCCAACACCAACGGCTGCCTGTTGTTCACGGCTCATCGTGATCGGGGCCCCTAACTCAACCGATATGATCGACGCCATTTCCTCAAAACGTGACGCGTAAATCTCCTGCAACCGTTCCACCAATCGACGGCGCTCGCCAATCGGCGTGTTGGCCCAACCTGGGAACGCAGTCGTTGCTGCTTTCACAGCACAATCAACGTCTTCAGCCGATCCAAGACTGATCGTTGCAATGACATCGCCGGTCGCAGGGTTTTCGACCGACGCGTCGCGCGGATGAGCGGGATTGGTCCACAGACCGTTGATGTAAAAATTCCTCTTATCCATGCTTCCCTCGTCAATTTCATTCAAGGCCAGCCGCTCGAGCGGACCTTTGCGATCTTGGTATAGTGTTTCAATCCGGACTTTGTTGCTTGACGACCTGCGCCCGCTGTTTTCTCTCCGCAGCCGCCCGCGTGCCAGAAAAGCAACCTCTCAACACTATCTAGCCCGCAAATCTTTGCGGAGTATTTTGCCGGAGGAGGACTTCGGTATCGCGTTGATAAACTCCACGGCACGAATTTTCTTATGCGGTGCGACCTTGGCGGCGATAAAGGTCATCACCTCAGCTTCGGTGAGGGCGGCACCGGTTTGACGGACAACAAAAGCCTTCGGGATCTCTTCGCCGCTGTCGGCATCGATGACGCCGATCACCGCTGCATCTGCAATCTGTGGATGGGTGAGTAGCAGCGCTTCGAGTTCTGCCGGTGGAACCTGGTAGCCCTTGTACTTTATGAGTTCTTTAAGCCGGTCAATAATGTAGACGGCACCTTGGGCATCAACCGTCGCTATATCGCCCGTGTGTAAGTAGCCGTCAGCATCAATCGTGCCTTTGGTGGCGTGCGGGTTGTTAAGGTATCCGAGCATGACGTTCGGTCCCTTCACCCACAGCTCACCAGGCGCACTCATTCCGGTTGCCGGCACTCCAATCTCGGTGCCGGTCTGCGGATCAATCAACCTGTTTACGGTATTGGCGATCGGTAGTCCAACAGAGCTCAGCGGAATGTCGTCACGATCAAACGGTATAGCATGGCTGACCGGACTGAGTTCGCTCATCCCATAACCTTGGCGGACCCGGGCATTAAGCCGCGTGGCGACCGCACGTCCCAGTTCCTCGTCGAGCGCTGCGGCACCGGAGAATACGGTATGAACGCTGGACAAGTCGTATTGGTCGACGGCTGGGTGTTTCGCCAGCACCACGGCGACGGGCGGCGCGATCAGAAGATAAGTGAGACTGTGATCCTGAACGACCCGCAAGAGTTCGAGAACGTCGAACTTAGCCATTGTGACCAACTTGGCGCGCAGCTTAAGCGCTATATTCAGCAGAACCGTCAATCCATAGATATGAAAGAATGGTAGAATCGCAAGCAAGGCGTCGTCCGGCGTTATGCCGAAACGCAGTTCCATTTGCGCAACATTCGCGACGAGATTCCGGTGCGTGAGGATGACGCCTTTCGGCAAGCCCGTTGTGCCAGATGAGTAAGGCAGAACAGCAATATGCGTCGCTGGATCGACAGACAGCGCTGGCGCTCGCTCGCCTTGGCCAAGTAGGGTCTGCAGATTGGCATAGCCCTCGGTCCCGTCTATCACAAAGAGCCGATCGTTTTGAATGTCTGTGCTATCGATGGCGTGCTTAGCCTGGGGCAGGAGCGATGTAACGGTAATAAGGAACTGTGCGCCAGAACTAGATAGCTGCTTGGCGATATCCTCGGCTGTATAGAGGGTGTTGATCGTGGTAGCAGTTCCGCCGGCACGCAAGATACCATGAAAAACCGCCGCGAATTCAGGGATGTTTGGCGAGAGGAGGCCCACCACGTCGCCTGGACGGAGACCACGGGATACAAACGCTCCTGCGATACGATCTATTTGATCGATCAGATCGCTGTATGTAGTAACCGCCCCCGACGAGCCGTTCACCAGTGCAGGACGCCCGAGATCGGCCTCTTCAATGGAACCGAAGAGATAGTCAAAAATGCTCAGTGCGGGAATGTCAACGTCGGGAAACGGCGAGGCGAAGCTCATGTGTCTCTCTTTCATTTTTTTGCGTACGATACGGCACCTCAAGCTTGAGGTGGGCGAGGATGATACTGCTATTGGGATCAACTCGTGCACCGTCTGGGATTCGCATCATCATTAAAGGACGTCGGCGCAGGACTCGGTTGCCGATGTCGGCTCATCTGCGCTGAAGCCGTGCCCATTTGAACCCAGACAGACACCTCATTTGCGACCACCTTGTCCTGCCGACAACGAAGAGTTGTCATGGTTACACGGCGCCCTTTTTTGCGCTTGAAGTGCTCTCGTGGAGCGTTCTGATCGCCTCGATCAAAACATCGCGCGCCTCTCGGGCGCTTGGCACCTGTTCGGCCAGTTCCAACCATCCGTGGATCAAGCCTGGGAAAGGAAGATATGTGGTCGCCACGCCAGCAGCGATGAGCCTCTGGGCGTATTTAACCCCATCGGCTTGCAGAGGGTCGCAACCGGCCGTCGTCACCAATGTCGGCGGCGCTGCTATGGGGTCTGTTGTGATCAACGGAGCAAGCCGCGCATCGATTTGATGTTCGCCCCGATAGGACGCCCAGAAATAATCGATATCACTGCGATCCAGACCTAGTCCTTCGCGGTTCGTGTCCGGGTTGGGGCCAGGAACATCAAGGCCCGGATATATCAGGATCTGCGCGTCGACAGGGCAGCCCGCGCCAGTTCGATGAGCACTGACGGCCGCCGCGAGATTGCCGCCTGCGCTATCGCCACCTATGGCGAGCCAGTGGGCGTCTTTTGCGGCGTGAGCGACGACACGCTCACAGTCTTCGAAAGCTGCTGGAAAGGGGCACTCGGGTGCGAGCCGATAGTCGACGGAGATTACTTGAAGGCGTAGTCTGTCGGCGATTGCGCGGGTGAACCGGTCGTGAGTATCAGGGCTGCCAAGTACCCATCCGCCGCCGTGAAAGTAGACAAGCACATGGCCCGGTCTGGCCTCGCCATCTGGCCGATAGCGCCGTACAGGTACCGAATGCCCGTGAGGGCCAGTTGCGAGCACCTCGTCGGTAATTGTCCCTCGGAAAGACGGCTCATCGCCGCGAAACATCTCCACAAACGCAACGTATTCGCTGCGCTGCTGCTGCGGACTGACGGTGTTTCGATCGGTTGCTACGAGACCAGCAAGCAATGGCTCAAGATCCGACGCTGGTGTTGGTCTTAATGAAGTGCTCATCGTGCAATCCTTTCTGCTGAGTTCGAAACCGAACGGTTGCGTCGTTGGCCGAGTGAAGAAAGCCATCCGAGCGTCGACTCCAGAATGTCCACTATACGGTGGTAGTGTGCGGGAAATAATCGGGCGAGAATGTCTGGGATCTTCGCGCTTGCACCGATCAGAACGCGCCGCCGCCGATGGGCGATGCCAGCGACTATGGCCTGTGCGGCCGTTTCTGCGGTAATGGTAAGGACTTTGTCGAATTCGACATTGGACTTCTCGGCAGCGGCTCGCTCCTCTGAAGTCATCACCGAACCAATACGCGCGCCGAGAGAGATATTCGTCTTGATCCCGCCCGGGTGGACGCAGGTCACACCTATCCCACTGGGTGCAAGCTCGGCACGCAGCGCCTCGGTAAAGCCCCGCAACCCGAATTTGCTCGTCGCATAAGCGACATTGCCTGCAGGGGCAATGAGCCCAAAAACACTCGAGATATTAACGATGTGTGGACTTTGATTGCTCTGAAGAACCGGTAGGAGCGTCCGAACAAGATCGATCGGCGCCAAAAGATTGACGGCCAAAAGCCAATCGAAATCCTCCTTGGACGACTGTTCGAAAGCCCCACTGAGCGCAACGCCTGCATTGTTTACCAATAGGCGGGTGCTGGGGTGATTTTGGCTGAGAGTTTCGCCAAGATTGCGGACCTCCTCGCGATTGGTCAAATCTGCGACATAGGAGGTAAATTCGGAGTGGGGATGGGCAGCTTTAAGTTCCGCAATGGCTGAGTGTAACCCCTCCACGTCTCGGTCGACGAGGACAATATCTGATCCCCTTTCAGCGAGCTGCTTGGCGAGGGCGCGTCCAATGCCACCGGCAGCACCGGTGACGATTGCGGTTCCTGAAAAGTCGAAGTCGGGCATAGAACGGACCTTTCCGTTTGAAGTCACATGTCCAGATTTTCGAGACGCCGTACTAAGGTAGAACTCGAGCGCTGGATCCTTGTCAAAATTGTTTCGGAAAAGCCGCAAATCGAACAGATAGTTCTGATGTAGCCGCCACGGTGTACGGGTTCCCTGCTTCGGAAATGCGGTGATCGCGCGTTGAACATATCCAGAATGCAGGTCAACGAACGGGATAGTACCCGCATTCGCAGGAGGGTGCGGCTTGACATAGTCGAAACCACGCTTGTCAAGATAGGAAATCAACTGCGCAATGCTCTTGCTGACGAGGTCCGCCTTGAGCGTCCAAGAGTTGTTGGTATAGCCGATAACCAAGTTAAAATTGGGAACGTGAGACAGCATCATGCCTTTGTAAACAAGGCTGTCAGGCAGGGACACCGCCCGCCCATCGACAGAGAGAGACATGCCGCCGAGGGGCGCCATTTGCAAACCGGTCGCTGCCACGACGATGTCCGACTCGATAACCTTGCCACTTTTCGTTTCTATGCCGTTGGAGACGAAGCGATTGATGGTGTCGGTGATGATCTCGGCTCTGCCATTTCGGATCGCCTCAAATAGGTCCCCGTCGGGGACTGCGCACACGCGCTGGTCCCAAGGGTTGTAAGGCGGATTGAAATGCTTGCCGACGTCCAGGTATCTGCCAAGTTCACGCTCGGTCTCCTTGTGGATCAGACGCCGTGTAAAGCGCGGGAAGCGACGGGCTGTCTCGTAAGACAAAATATTGGACAGCACGTTCTTCCAGAACATGAGGCGGCTTGTCACAGTGGCTGGAGCCGACACTTTTTCAAGAAACTTTACCAGCGAATCCTCTGCCGGCACAGACACGATGTAGCTCGGTGTGCGCTGCAGCATCGTTACGTGCCGAGCCTTTTTGGCGAGCGTCGGAACTAGCGTTATTGCGGTCGCCCCACTTCCGATCACGGTTACCTGTTTGCCGGTCCAATCAAGATCTTCGGGCCAAGTTTGCGGTGAAACGATCTCGCCGCTGAACGTTTCCTCGCCCTCAAAGTGGGGACGATGTCCTTGATCGTAGCGGTAATAGCCAGCGCAAACCGATAACCACCGGCAACCGATCCGTGTGGTAACAACAGTGCCGTTCCCCTGTGTCATCTCGACGGTCACAATCCATCGGGCGTCGCCGCTCTTCCATTCGGCTGCAAGGACTCGGTGGCCGTAGCGTATTCGCTGGTCAATGCCATATTCCGCTGCGGTCTCACGGAGATATTCCAAGATCGACGGACCATCGGCGATCGCACGGCGATCTTGCCAAGGGCGAAACGAATAGCCGAGTGTAAACATGTCGGAATCTGACCTAATTCCAGGATAACGGAAGAGATCCCAGGTACCCCCCAAGTCGGTGCGGGCCTCGAGCACTGCAAAGGTGCTTTGCGGTCGCTCCCGCATGAGATGACAGGCAGCACCGATTCCAGACAAGCCAGCGCCGACAATCACGACATCGACAAAATCGTCGATGGGCTGGGCAGCGGCAAGCAGTGCGGGCGTATTGGACACGGTCGTTTCCTTTCAAAAGCGTCAAGCGGCAGTCACCAGACGTCACAGACATACTGGCCGGTGTTCTTCAGGTTCTCCAACCATTGCCGCGCAGGATCGTCCGCTCCGTCGTGGATTGCGTCAGAATGCAGATGGTAGATCGCAAGAAGGGCGGCCTCGACCCCGGCACCCAACCGTGTGGCGTCGCCGCACACCCGTATATCCGCGCCCTCCTCAATCAGTGACCAGAGTTCAGCTCCTTCGGCGATCATACGGTCCTGCACGAACCTGTGGTCGTTTAGTGGCGCAAACGCATACGTGGGTCGCAGTACTACCGCGCCCGTCTGCTCTGCTCTCTCAAGCTCCTCGCGGTGTAGATAGTCGACATCAGGATGGTCGCAGCCGAAATAAAGGATAAGGGGCGCAGACATCCCATGCGCGACACGATCGCCAATCATCCCGCGGAATGGGGCCAATCCTGTGCCGGCACCGATCAAGATGGCCGTATGATCGACCGGAAGTCGAAAGGCATCGCTGCACGGAACAGTCCGGGCCAGTATAGTGGCCCCCGCATTCAGCTGCGCCAGTTGGCTGGACGCAACCCCACGGTACCTGTTGTGCCCTTGTGAATTGCCGGTGTCTCTGTGCGGTGCGTCAACGACAGACACCATCAAATCCACGCTCGACGGTGCGACGACATTCGACGATGAGATCGAATATCGTCTCGGACCGATCGGCGGTAACCGCGCCAGGAACACCTCGAACGGCAGATCAATCGAACGGTAGCGTTCGAGTAAATCTAGAATGCTGGTGCGCATTGCGTTGACCGATTGATCGAATGCCGCGGGTTCCAGGCTCGCAAGTTCTTCGAGAGGTTTGCGCTCGGGCGGGCAAGGGCAATGTTGAGCGAGGATACCAATATCTTCCCGGGTGACCGGTTCCTGCAATTCAACGTAATCTGAAAGGATTTCGCGGGTTGTGACCGGGCGGTCTTCAGGCAAGAAAAGCCGTAAACATCGGGAAGCACGCACATGCACCGGGCTGTCCAATTCGAGCCCGAACCGGACACCGACGCGCTCGACCAGATCACGATGGTTGCTTGGCAACACTGCAAGATGATCGCCGGTTTGGTAGCTGGCGCCGAGTGGCAATTTGACCCGCAGGAAGTATTTGGATCGACCAAGTGGATGCGAAAGATCGACGAGTTCACGCGTTTCGATCACGGTCATCTCCATCATGCCGTGCTGTTGCGCTCGCTCGGCCTGGAGACTTGCAGCCGGCTGGAGAATGATCTTGGCAGCGTCGTCATTAGCAGCCTCCGTGGCGAGCGGCGCGGCGTTACCTCCTCCGATCGCCTCCCACAGATTATCCGACCAGACTTCCAGACCGGCGACGAAACTTCCCCCAACATCCAAGGCACCGCGGTCTATGATCCTCACGCCGGCGGCAGAGGAAAGCCGTTCATCGATCAAGGTCGGAATACGCTGGTAGGTCGCAGAATATGTCCGATCGCCGACGCCGAGAATTGCATAGGACAATCCCTGAAGAGAACCTGGCTGTAAGTCTTTGGCCCACTCCAAGAACTGATCCGCATCATCTGTGGGTCGCCCATTGTACGAGGACGCGATGATCACGACCAAGGTTCCGGCGGGAAGATCACCGAGTTTGCCGACGGCATCGTTTAGTGGAGCGACAGAGGTCCGCAATCCATGGTCTGCTGCTGTCGCCGCTAGGTCGCGCGCAAGGCCTGCGGATGTCCCAAGGTTCGAACCGTGGAAAACGGCAAGCGTCGAATAAGTGCCATTAGCTGTTATCGTCTTTGCCCGCCGCGGCGAGGTTGAGGCAACAGCGACCGATGAGGTCCTGCGCTCGTCGGGTCTTCTGGGCTCCGGGCAGAGCATGAAGCCGTCTGGCTTGATCGTCAGCGTCATGCCAATCTTCAACTGATAGTTTGCGCGATCATTCAGATGAAACTTGTGGATCAGCATTCCAAGTACCAACGTGGCCTCGTGTAGCGCGAACTGCCGGCCGATACAGGCGCGTTCACCGTTGCCGAATGGTTTATATATATGTCCTGGACGCGCTGCCGCCGCTTCCGGAGAGAATCGATCGGGGTCAAAACTGTGGACATTGGCGCCCCATTCAGGCTGCCGGTGCAAAGCTGGCGTGAAAATCGTAATCATGTCGCCGGGACGGAATCTATACCGGCCGCCGACCAACGTCTCGTTGATCGGGGTGACCGCATATCCCGGCGCGGTTGGCCAAAGCCGAAGCGCTTCTTCAAGGATCTGCTGCACGTAAGTCAATCTGCCCACATCCTCGAATGTGGGATTGATGTCGTCGTCGGCGCCCCATAACCCGTCGACCTCCCGTTGTGCCTGGGCAAGCACGGCAGGATGTTTTGTAAGATAATAAAGCGCAAAGGACAGCGCTGCCCCAGTGGTCTCGTGGCCGGCGATGAGGAACGTGACGACCTGGTTGCGAATATTCGCGGCATCGAGCAGTTCACCAGTGCTTGGATCTGCCGTGTTAAGCATGCGGCCAAGCAAATCGTCGGCGCGGCCAGGATCTTCGGCGCGTCGACGCTCGATGAGTGAGGTGATGAGGTCTTGCATCGATGCGATATCGCTCGCGAAGGTCTTGTTACTTTTGAAACGCAGTCTGTCGACGAACTTTGGTAGCCCGCTAGCCTGTTGGGCATGTACAAGGGCGCGTGCCATGGAGGCGACGAACGGATGCAATTCGTCCGTGCCGAATGAATCGAAATTATATCCGAAGCCGCATGCGCCGATAGTGTCGAAGGTCAAGCGCGTCATGTCTTGCGACACGTCAACGGGAAGCCTGCTTTGGGCTCGACGATGCCAATAGCCGATCAGGTTACGAGCGGCCGATACCATCATCAAGTGATAACCACGCATGGCATCGCGTGTGAATGCTGGCATCAGGATGTTGTGAGCCCTGCGCCAGTTCGGTTCCTCATTATAGGCGGTGAATAACCCATCGCCTCCGATAGCCCTAAGCTGTTCAAGCTCGGGAGGGATGCTTTTCACGAAACGGTCGTTATCGGACAGCTCTGCGACGAGGTCCGATCCAGAAACCAAGATCATTTCGTCATTAAAAATACGCAATCGAAAAATCGGGCCGAGCGTTTCGGCTTCTGCAAGCAGGAAGTCCACCAGCCGGTCGTCTCGCGGAACGCTTAGGGCGTGGCCGACGAAGGGAATACCCGCGCGCTCGGGTATCTGTGAAAGGGTGGTGGCCGGTTTTGTCCTGCCCATGAGAACCTCCTGTGCTATGCCATCTATTCTCAATGCATGCTCCATCGTTCGCCACCAGAGGTGTGCGTGGCGCCAAATCCGAGGATTGTTTGGGATTACGATTTACACGTGTGCGAGCCGATCACGGCACGTGCTTAACCTTGCCTGTGGCGCACACCAAGACGACGCCCCTCCCCGTTGGACGGCACGCTTGAGATCAAGCGTGCGCATGCCGAACGCTTGCCGGCAAACCATACCGGCGTCCAGCTGGAAACCGACCATTCGGCCTCGCATACGGTGCCAAGATCAATTGCTGATTTCCCGTGATCGGACATTGCCATTTTATTAACATCCGCGTTGCCAGACGACGTGCCGGCGGTTCCCCAACTCTTTCCGAGTTTTTTTTAATGTAGCCGAGGCCGAGGGGAGCGGATAAGCGGTAGATCCGTCCTATTAGGGGTCTTTTCCGGTCACGCACCTCTCATGTCATCCCGTAGCACGCCGGGGGTTGAGCCTGTCCAGCGACGAAAAGCGCGACGGAAATTGTGTGGATCCGTAAAACCCACGGCAAAAGCGATCTGCTCGACCGAAACTTTGGGATTGGCAAGCAGTTCTAATGCCCTGTTCTTTCGCAGTCCGTCGAGAACGGACTGGAATGAAGTCCCGTTTTCATCAAGCCTGCGCCTTAGCGTCCGTTCGCTCATGCCGAGTTCACGCGCAACCTCCACGATATGATTGCTCTCCTGAAGCTTGTGCCGCAGGACCCGTTCGACGGATTCGATGATCTCGGCGGCTTCGCGCATGCGCGCTCGGCTGGCCGCAATAAAGTCCATTGATTGCCGATGACTGAAGGGATCGGCGGTGGCCAACTGACGTTGGTACCAAGAGGCATCGTAAACGAATGCATTCTCCATTTGATCGAAACGAACCGGACAGCCGAACACTTTGCCATAGACATCGGCATAAGCAGGAGCAGAATAGGCAAGGTCAACGCGGAGGGGTTTAAATTCCTGACCAATAAGGCTGGTCGCTATTCCCATGCAACTTGCGAAAGCCTCTTCAACGAGAAAAACGTAGATGTCCGGGTCATGAAACCGGCTGGCGGCAGTCACCACTCCGCCTTCAAGACTTCGCCGAGTGTCAAGCGTTAACATGCTTCCCAGATCCTTCTGCAGCTCAAGGGCAAGTTCGACGGCATCCCCAACGGTTGCTGCCGTCAGCATCGCATAACCGACAACGCCGACCGAGGTAATTTTCTGTCGAAGACCCGTCTCAAGTCCAAGCGCGTTTCCCCGTGTCAATTTCAAGGCGCGAAGGATAGCCAGCCGTCCCTGTCGGAACGAGATTCGACAGGCGGGATCGTCGAGGTCATCCAGTGTAATGCCCAGTCCAACCAAAAGCTTTTGAGCTTCAATCCCGAAATCTGAGAGCGTTGCCGCCAAGCTGCGAAATAGAAAGGTGGGAATGTCGGCGGTTACGTAACGTGGATCAATTGCTTTCATGCTGAACTTCATGTGCTCCTCCACACGCATCATGACCAAGGCATAACCCAAGTCGGTTCAAACTTGCGAATACCTCATCCATTGATCTCACCTTAAGGTTCAACTATCTCCCAATATGTCCTCCTTGCATCGATGATAGTGCCGGAAAGTTGTGTAATGTCCCTTTGGGCATTGTTTCTCAATCTTGCGTACTCAGCAAGCTGCAGATTGGCCGTAGATGATACTAAAGAGGCCAGAATATCACTTGCAGGAAGCCAATGGGATCATAGTCTTCTTTGCTAGCTGGCGAACGGATACCGTCGCCCCAGCTCGTTTGGGAGGTTCTATGATTGCATGGATTTTAGGTCTGAGCGCCGCCTATGCGGTGGCGCTCAGCGGTACGACAATAATGCCTATTGTCGTTCTCTCGATGAGCAAGCTCGCGGGTTATGACGAGGCACTGGCGACAATCGTTGCCAGCGCCGAGCTGGCGGGAATTGCGATCTATGGCATTTTTTCCCCCAAGCTTGCACTCAAACCCACTAAAATGTTGGCGGTGGCCAGCCTGTTGGCAGTGCTCGCCGGAGACGTCAGTAGTTTCTATCTACAAGTTCCGTTGCCGCTTGCCGGTGCGCGTTTTGTGACGGGTTTGGGCGAAGGGGCTATTTTTAGTCTGGTTTGCATGAGTTTGGCATCACGGGCCAACGCCGAGCGACTCTGGGGAGGCATCAATCTCATCGGGGGGCTGGCCATGGGCCTGCTTTTGTTCGTGGCTTCGGTGATCCCACAACAACAAAACAATGCACCTATTTTCCTCGTACTTTCGGGATTCACAGCTATAGTAGCGCCTTTGTTCCTGTTGATTTTTAAGCACAAAATAGTTACGGCTGCTGCCGCGGATAATACAAAACTGGCCGGGAGACAGATCGTTGTGGCGCTGGCCGTGATCTTTCTCATCTACATGGTGCAAGCGGCCCAATGGGCCGTGTGCGGCTATGTCGGAGAAAGGGCCGGCCTCAACGCTACAGAAGTAGGACTTTATCTCGCAATTGCTTCGCTTGCAGGCTTCCTTGGCGCGGTCGTTCCAGCGACCACCCACGACAAAGCAAAACGCCTACCATTCGTAATGATCGGCTTCTCGATCATGGCCGTTTCAATCTATTTTCTATTTAACGACCTAACCGTCGCGGTATTCACTACCACTCAAATTTTCATCAATATAGGTTTTTTTATAGTGACGCCCTTCTTGACTGGCGCCCTGACCGAAAATGACCCCGACGGTTCATTAATGTCACGAAGTCTGGTCATTGCTGTTGTTGGAGCGACTGTCGGTACCGCTTTCGCCGGTCCTGTTTTTGCAGCGGGAGCATCAATTTTCGCTTGGTCCTGCCTATTTCCTCTCGCACTTGCCGCCTTGGGCGCGAGTTTTGTTTTTGGCCATCTGCATCGAGCCTTACCAGCGAAGCTGAATTCGGAACTACGAGGATAATATCGAGGCCAAATGGGTAGCCGACTAGCCTGCGTCTCACTGTTGTCAGTAATGACACAGGGCTTGCTTTGCGACAGTTTCGTTAGCTTCTTCATGTTTGCGACGTCGTCACACAATGACGGTGCCGCCTCACGATTTGCGAAACTTCGGCAGTGGTGGCGGAACGAGAGGACTGAACACACTCGGGTTCCCGTTGGCGACCGCGGCAGCCTTGGAGCAATAACGTCATTCGTTGTCACTGGACACTTCTCCAGCGAAGTAACATAGGTCATGGTGGAACAGCAAAACTCATATCGCGATCTTTTGAGGATTCCCGGCTTATCCCCTTTGATTTTTGCTGCGATCCTGTCTCGTCTCGCCGGGCGGATGGTTGTCCTGACATTGGTGCTGTTCGTCCTGACGCGGTTTTCGTCGCCAGCATTGGCCGGATGGTTCATGTTTGCGGCGATAGTTCCTGGCCTGCTTTTTAGCCCTGTTGCCGGCGTGCTGCTGGATCGTCTTGGGCCGACAGTTGCTGTCAGGATCGATATGATCGCCAGTGCCATCTTCATCGCTGCGATCGGTGTTGCTGGTTGGGCCGGGTGGGCCAGTCTTCCAGTTCTGTTCATTCTGGCGGTGCTGTTTTCACTTGCAGGCCCTTTAGGCGCCGCGGGAACGCGAACCCTGCTACCACGGCTAGTTCCATCCCAGGCGCTCGATCGCGCCAATGCGCTGGATACAATGGTCTACGCCATCGTCGATGTCGTGGGGCCGGCGATGGCGGGGGGTCTCGCAGCATGGCTAGAACCTGAGGGCGCCATGTTGGTGATTGCATTGGCCTATGCGAGCGCCGGGCTCTCCCTTTACCGCGTACGGTGCCTTCCGGGAGTAGCCTCCAAGCAGGCATCTTTCGTCCAACAAACTATCGAAGGCATTCAGATGGTGGCGCAACAGCCGACGCTGCGAGGCCTCGCCATCTCCTATTCCCTTTATCAAGTCACCTGGGGAGCCCTCACCGTGGTTATCCCTGTTTTCGTATCCGCTCACTACGCTGCGGATATTGGCAGTTCGATAACCGGGCTGTTGTGGACGACAATGGGTATTGGTGGTGGCGTTGGAGCGCTTGTTGCTGGTCATCTGAAGACAAATGGCCGCGAGCGACACATCATGGCCGCCGGAATGGTTGTCACTGCGCTAGCCGCGTGGCCGGTTGCCGCTGAATTTGGATTCGGTGGGCTTGCCATTGGCCTGATGATCGCGGGCGTTATGTCAGGACCGATCGAGGTCTCTCTCCTGACTTTGCGCCAAAGGCGTACCAATCCGCATCAGCTGGGCCGCGTTATGGCGATCTCGATGAGTCTCAATGTCGCAGGCTTTCCCTTGGGATCGGCCATTGCCGGAATGATGATCACGTCATCGCTATCGGCCACATTCGTTATAGCAGGCATCGCATCTGTTGCTGCAGCCATCGCAACCGTGTCGATCCCAGTCGATACAACACCCACGACCTCGTAGAGATAGCGGAACAAATCCGACGAACCGGCCACAAGAATCACGATGAGATCGCAGAGATGACAGGCATCGCGCCTTTGATCAACGTTTTGAAGCAGAGGCAAATTGCTGGGTCTACGAATCCCATCTCATCAGGAAGCGGTGCCCGCTGCGTAAACGCTCCGTCAGATATCGTCGTGGCGGAAGATCTTCAAGATCTGACGGCCAATCTCGTCGGCGCTCATGCGGCCGGGACGATACCAACCAGAGATATTGTTGAGCAGAGTCAGGAGCAGCAGCCGATAGACGCTGCGGTCCAGCGCGGGGTCGAGCGGCAGGGCGGCAACCAAGTCGCGAAACACCAGCTCGAAGGCGTCGCGCTTCTCTACAAGACGTTCGCGAATCTCGGCCGGAGCCGACGCAAAGTCGTTCATCAGCGGCATAGTCAGAGAATTAGGATCCAGCTGGATTTCCATCATGGTGACGCAGGCCGCTTCCAGCCGTGCCCACGGGTCGGAAAGCGGCGCGACGGCCGCACGGATGCGGTCTTCAGCCACCTGCAGGGCAATGTCATGGATGCAGACAAACAGCGCTTCCTTCGATTTGATATAGTGATAGAGCGAGCCGCCGAGCAGTCCTACTTGCTCGCCGATATCGCGCACCGATGTTGCCGCATAGCCACGCTCGGCAAATAGGGCGGCGGCAGCCTCTAAGATATCGCGATGTCTATCGGTCATCCCGCTGTCCTGCAATGCGCCTGCAAGCGTGCTTTTCGTAGTACGTACCATTTCAAGCAGCCCCCTACCGTCGTGCTTTCGTCATAACCGAGCAACCCTTCCAACGCTCATAGCGCAAACAAGCAGTTTCCCCAAATCCCTTGGCTCCGCTCTCCAGGCCCGGCAAACGTCCGGAAAATTTTCCACTTGCGGAGTGTAACAATCGTTTGATACACATTCCAACATCAACTGAAGGAGGAGAGGTTGAGCGAGACAATCAGGGAGGCGATGGACTTCGACGTGGTGATCGTCGGCGCGGGGCCGGCCGGTCTTGCCACCGCGATCCGCCTCAAACAGCGCGCGGCGCAAGCGGGTGCGGAAATCTCCGTCGTCGTCGTGGAAAAGGGTTCGGAAGTCGGCGCGCATATCCTGTCGGGCGCGGTGATCGACCCTTCCGGCCTCGATGCGCTGCTGCCAGACTGGCGGACCGACCCTGCCCGCCCGCTCACCACCGAAGTCACCGATGACCGCTTCCATGTGCTCGGTCCCGCCGGCTCTTTCCGCCTGCCCAATGCGCTGATGCCGCCGCTGATGAGCAATCACGGCAACTTCATCGGGTCGCTTGGCAATGTCGCCCGCTATCTCGGCGCGCAGGCCGAAGCCCTCGGCGTCGAGATCTATCCGGGCTTTGCGGCAACCGAAGTGCTTTACGATGACAACGGCGCGGTCGCCGGCATCGCCACCGGCGACATGGGGATCGGCCGCAACGGCGAGCCGAAGGATGATTTCACCCCCGGCATGGAGCTTCGGGCGAAATACACCGTATTCGCCGAGGGTGCGCGTGGCAGCCTGACCAGGCAGCTCCTCGCCCGCTTCAACCTGACCGAGGGCCGCTCGGTGCAGAAATTCGGCATCGGCATCAAGGAACTCTGGCAGGTCAGACCGGAGAAGTTTCGAAAAGGACTGGTGCAGCACTCGTTCGGCTGGCCGCTCGACATGAGGACCGGTGGCGGCTCATTCCTCTATCATTTCGACGATCATCTCGTGACCGTCGGTTTCGTCTTGCATCTCGACTACAGGAACCCGACGCTCTCGCCCTTCGACGAGTTCCAGCGTTTCAAGACCCATCCGCTGATCCGCGACACCTTCGAGGGCGGCAAACGCATCGCCTATGGCGCGCGCGCCCTGACCGAGGGCGGCTACCAGTCGGTGCCACAGCTCGCCTTCCCCGGCGGGGTACTCGCTGGCTGCGCAGCAGGCTTCATGAACGTTCCGCGCATCAAGGGCTCGCACAACGCCATCCATTCCGGCATGCAGGCAGCGGATGCTGTGTTCGACGGGCTAACCAGCGGCCGCGCCAACGATACGCTCGACGACTATGAGGCCGGCTGGCGCGGTTCGGCGATCGGGCGGGATTTGAAGCCCGTTCGTAACGTCAAGCCGCTGTGGTCGAGGTTCGGGACCGTGCTCGGTGTTAGCCTTGGCGGCATCGACATGTGGCTGCAGACACTCTTCGGCGTCTCGCCCTTCGGCACGCTCGCGCACAAGAAGGCAGATTTTCAGAGCCTGAAGCCGCTCTCCGAGGTAACGCCGATCCGCTACCCGAAGCCGGATGGCGTTTTGACCTTCGACAAGCCGTCTTCGGTATTTCTGTCGAACACCAACCATGCCGAGGACCAGCCGGTTCATTTAAGACTTGCCGACCCAGCCATCCCCATCAAACACAACCTGCCGCTCTATGGCGAATCGGCGCGGCTCTACTGTCCCGCGGGGGTCTATGAGGTCGTCTATGACGACGAACAGGCAAAGACCGACCCGCGTTTCGTGATCAACGCGCAGAACTGCGTGCACTGCAAGACCTGCGACATCAAGGATCCCTCGCAGAACATCACCTGGGTCCCGCCCGAAGGCAGCGGTGGCCCGAACTATCCCAACATGTGACGCCCGTTCCGAACAGGAAGAAGAACATGACCGCAATCTATATCGTCGATTACCTGCGCAGCCCCTTTGCACCCGCCTATCGCGGCGCGATTGCCGGCGTTCGTCCCGATGACCTCGCCGCAGGCGTCATCAAGGCGCTGGTCGACCGCTCCGGCATCGACGCTGCCGAAATCGAGGACGTGAACCTCGGCTGCGCCTTTCCCGAGGGCGAACAGGGCCTCAATATCGCCCGCTGTGCGGCCCTGATCGCCGGTCTGCCGCAATCGGTCGGCGGCTCCGTCGTCAACCGCTGGTGCGGTTCCTCCATGCAGGCGATCCAGATGGCCGCCGGCGCAATCGCGATGGGCGCGGGTGACGCCTTCATCGCGGGCGGTGTGGAAAGCATGAGCCGCGTGCCGATGATGGGCTTCAACCCCATGCCGAACCCGGCCTGGAGCGATGCCCGGCGCATCGCCTTCCTCAACATGGGGCTGACGGCAGAAAACCTTGCCGACCGCTACGGCATCTCGCGCGAGGAACAGGACGCCTATTCGCTGGAGAGCCAGAAGAAGGCGCTCGCCGCCCGCGCCGATGGCCGGCTGGCCGCCGAAATCGCCCCGATCGGCGATGTTGCCGTCGACGGTTGCCCGCGTGAAACGGATGCCGAAAAGCTCGCCGGCCTCAAGACCGCCTTCAAGGCCGTCGGCTCGGTGACAGCAGGCAATTCCTCGCCACTCACCGACGGCGCATCCGCGACGCTTGTCTGCTCGGAAGGCTTCGTCAAGCGCCATAATCTTGCACCGCTCGCCCGCATCTCGGGATACGCCATTTCCGGTTGCGCACCTGAAATCATGGGCATCGGCCCGGTTGAGGCCAGCCGCAAGGCGCTGAAGCGCGCCGGCATTTCGGCAGCCGACATCGACGTGATCGAGATGAACGAGGCCTTCGCCGTGCAGGTGCTCTCCTGCTGCCGCGACCTCGACATCGATCCCACCCGCCTCAACCGTGACGGCGGCGCCATCGCGCTCGGCCATCCGCTGGGTGCGACCGGCGCCCGCCTCGTCGGCAAGGCCTCCCTGCTGCTGAAGCGCGAAGGCGGACGCCATGCGCTCGCCACCCAATGCATCGGCGGCGGTCAGGGCATCGCCATGGTTCTGGAGGCCGCATAATCATGGCTGAAATCAGGAAAGCAGCCGTCATCGGCGCAGGCGTCATGGGTTCGGGCATCGCCGCCCATCTCGCCAATGCAGGGCTCGACGTGGTGCTGCTTGATGTTGAGAAGAGATTCGCCGATGGCGGCGTCGCCCGCCAGCTAAAGGCCAATGGCTTCATGGACCCCGCCTTTGCGCAGAGAATCCGCACCGGATCGACGAAGGACGACCTCGCACTGATCGCCGATGCCGACTGGATCGTCGAGGCGGTAGCGGAAAAGCTGGAGATCAAGCAGACGCTCTACCGCGCCATCGACGGCGTTCGGAAGAAAAGCTCGATCGTCTCTTCCAACACCTCGACAATCCCACTGCATTCTCTGGTCGAGGCGCTGCCGGAGCGTTTCGCTACCGACTTCCTCATCACCCATTTCTTCAATCCGCCGCGTATCATGCGGCTCCTCGAACTCGTATTGGGCACGGAGACCAGGCCTGAAGTGACCGCGACGATCCGTGACTTCGCGGATCACGGCCTCGGCAAGAGTGTCGTTATCTGCAAGGATACGCCCGGCTTTATCGGCAACCGCATCGGCAATTACTGGATGGTGGTGGCGCAAAACGAGGCGATTAAGCTTGGCCTCGATGTCGAGGAAGCCGACGCCATCATCGGCAAACCCTTCGGCATTCCCTCCACCGGCATCTTCGGGCTACTGGACCTCGTCGGCATCGACCTCATGCCCACAATCCTGCGCAGCCTGCAGAATGCAACGCCGCCCGGCGACGCGGTGAAGGACTACGACGCCGAACCGGCGCTGATCGCCCGCATGGTCGCTGAAAACCGCCTTGGGCGCAAAAGCGGCGCCGGCTTCGTGCGGCTGTCGCCCGACCGCAAATCCCGCGACGTGACCGATCTTAGGACCGGTGACTACCGGCCGCAGAAGGCGGTTTCCTCCGAAAGCCTGGATGCGTCCGGCGGCGATCCCCGCGCGCTGATGGAACATGCGGGCTTCGGCGGTCGCTATGCTGCGGTGGTCATGGAGAAGACACTCGCCTATGCCGCCTCCCTCGTGCCGGAGATTGCCGACACGCCGGATGCCGTGGACGAAGCGATGCGCACCGGCTACGGCTGGAAGCAGGGTCCGTTCGAACTGATCGACCGGCTTGGCGCCGGCTGGCTGAAGGCGCGGCTCGAAGCGCGCGGTGTTGCCGTGCCCGCTTACCTCTCGCTTGCAGCCCAAAACGGCGGTTTATATTCGGTCGTCGGCGGCAAGCGCGCCAGCCTCCTGCCTGACGGCACCGTTGAGCCCATCGCCAAGGGTGATGGCGTATTGCTCCTTTCCGACCTCAAGCTCGCCGGCAAGCCGGTGGAAGACTGGGGTGCGGCAAGCCTCTGGGATCTTGGCGACGGCGTCGCCTGCCTCGAATTCCGCACCAAGATGAACACCTATAGTCCCGCCCTGCTCGACGCCATCAACAAGGCGGTCGAACGAACCGCTAGAGCGTTCAAGGCGCTGGTCATCGGCAGCGATTCTCCCGTGTTCAGCGCCGGCGCAGACCTGCGCGTCCTCCTTGAGACGTTGGAGAAGGGTGACCGCGAGGCTGTCCGCGCCTTCATCGACCATGGCCACCACACCTTCAAGGCAGTCAAATACGCCCCCTTCCCGGTCGTCGGCGCGGCTGCGGGGCTGGCGCTCGGCGGCGGCTGCGAGATCCTGCTGCATTGCGATGCGATCCAGGCCCATGCGGAGCTTTCCATCGGTCTCGTCGAGACCCGCATCGGTGTCGTGCCAGGCTGGGGAGGCTGCAAGGAATTGATGCTGCGCTTCTCGGCTTCCACCGCAGCACTGCATGGGCCGGTCGCACCCGCGATTGCTGCTTTCAACCTGATCGCGCCCGCCAGGGTTTCGGCCAGCGCCTTCGACGCCCGCAACCTTGGCTACCTGAAGGCCACCGACGGCATCACCATGAACCGCAGCCGGCTGATCGCCGACGCCAAGGCAAAGGCTCTGGCGCTCGCTGAAACCTATGTCGCGCCAGAGCCGCCGGCGATCGCCATGTCCGGCCCGTCGGGTGCTTCGGCGATCCACAACATTATCGAAAGCGAAGCGCTCGCCGGCCGCGCCACCGTGCATGACGGCGTGGTCGGGCGCGCGCTTGCCAACGTGCTGACGGGCGGTCCCTCCGCCGATCCGCTGAAACCGCTCACGGAAGACGATGTGATCGCGCTGGAGCGCGAGGCCTTCATCGACCTGCTTGCAACACCCGCAACCGTGGACCGCGTCAAACACATGCTGGCGACGGGCAAGCCGCTGCGCAATTGAACAAAAAGAGGCAAGGAAACCCCATGGCTGGCTATACCCCTCCCGTCGACGACATCTCCTTCCTGCTCGGCGAGGTCTTCGACTTCGACGCGCAGATGGCAGCCCTTCCCGGCTTTGAAGAGATCAATACGGAACTCGCAGCAAGCGCTCTCGAGGAGGGCGGCAAGTTCTGCGCCGAGGTCCTCGAACCGCTCAACCGTCCTGGCGACGAGGAAGGCTGCAGGCTGGAAAACGGGCTGGTAACAACGCCGAAGGGTGTCGCGGCTGCCTACAAGGCCTTCGTCGAGGCTGGCTGGTGCGGCCTGTCGGGTGATCCGGAATTCGGCGGACAGGGCCTGCCGCGCGTATTGCAGATCCTGCTCGACGAGATGCTGTCTTCCGCCAACCTCTCCTTCGGCCTGTTTACGGGTCTGACCCGCGGAGCCGTCGAGGCGATTGCCCATCATGCGAGCGACGAACTGAAGCAGAAGTATCTGCCGAAGATGATTACGGGCGAATGGACGGGCGCAATGGCGCTCACGGAATCCTCTGCCGGCACCGATCTTGGCCTCCTCACCACCCGCGCCGAACCCGTCGGGGACGGCTCCTACGCCATCAAGGGCACCAAGATCTTCATCTCCTCCGGCGACCATGATTTCGGCGGCAACATTGTCCACCTGGTGCTCGCACGCTTGCCAAACGCGCCGAAGGGCGTGAAGGGCATCAGCCTGTTCCTGTCGCCCAAGTTCCTTGTCAAGGAAGATGGCTCGCTCGGAGACCGTAACCGCATATCGGTCGGCTCGCTGGAGCACAAGATGGGCATCCACGCCCAGCCGACCTGCGTGATGAACTATGATGGCGCCATCGGCTGGCTGGTCGGCGAACCCGGCCGCGGCCTCAACGCCATGTTCACGATGATGAATGCCGAACGCCTGTTCGTCGGCATCCAGGGCCTCGGCATCGGCGAAGCCGCCAACCAGAAGGCCGTTACCTATGCCCGCGAACGCCTCCAGGGCCGTTCCGCCGACGGCGCGCGCGGCCCCGTGGCGATTATCGAGCATGCCGACGTGCGCAAGATGCTCCTGACCGGCCGGTCGCTGACCGAAGCCGGCCGCGCGCTCGCCGTCTGGACCGCGCTGCAGATGGACATCGCCGACCGCCATCCCGACGAGGAAACCCGCCGCAGGGCGGATGGCCTCGTCGCGCTGTTGACGCCGGTGGTGAAGGCCGCCTTCACCGATTTCGGTTTCGAGATCGCCGTCCAGTCGCAGCAGGTTTTCGGCGGCCACGGCTATATCCGCGAATGGGGCATGGAGCAGTATGTGCGCGATGCCCGCATCGCCCAGATCTACGAAGGCACCAACGGCGTGCAGGCAATGGACCTCGTCGGCCGCAAACTGCCGATGGAAAACGGCGATGTCGCGCGCGGTTTCTTCGCGCTGGTGCGCAGCGATCTCTCGGCAACTTCGGGCTCGGCCGAACTCGAAGCCGTGAAGGCCTCGGTCGTCGAGGCCCTTTCCCTGCTCGAGGAGCTGACGGAAGACCTGCTGGCCAAAGGCGCCGACCCGGTGGAAACAGGAGCGAGCGCCACCGACTACCTGCGCTTCTTCGCGCTGGTGAGCTTCGGATGGCTCTGGGTGCGCATGGCCGAAAAGGCCGCAACCGATGCAACGACACCGCTGAAGCAGCGCAAGCTGGCGCTTGCCCGTTTCTTTGCGGCCCGACTGCTGCCGCAGACCGCAGCGCTGGATGCCGCCATCCGCGCCGGCGCCGCCGACATCATGGCGCTCGACGCCGACCTGTTTTGATTGCACAAAGGGAGATTTACCATCCGTCTATTTTCGGTTTGGAACATCATGCCATGTGCGGTGGCTTCCGGTTTAACGGATCGTGTTGTTTCGAGTTGACGAGTGATCTGATTTTGGGTCTAGCGCGAACCTGTACTAGCCGCTGGCGAGGAATGGAGCGAAGCGCGGGGGATACGCTTCGCCGGATCGAAAGGATGAGTGTTACTTGATCTCGATGAGAGTACCGCGAGCGCTGGTTGATTTGCCATCCGGAAGGAAGATGTTCGTAAATGCGACACCGTTCCTAAATTCATCGACATATACGACATATTGGCCAGGCCGGCGCGACCAATAAGATCATGCAGACCTCATTGCCGATCGGCGTCACGGCGATATCCACGTTGGCTGTGGTCTTCCCGTGAGGCGACATGAAGATCAGCTGAGGGCGAGCATATTACGAAAAATCTTCACGAAGGCGCGGGCTTACCAACCAAGCCATCTCCGGCGGATGTCTGCGTGAGACCTGCAAAGGAAGAATCCTCTCCAGCCGTGTGGAGTATTTTCAAAGCTCCTTAGCTTTCGCGTCTTACGAGACGAGGCTGCAGAATGATGTTGCCTGGTACCTGAGCAGCACCGTTTATCCAATCGAGTGCAAGTTGGGTGGCGGTCGCACCGACCATAGCGCTCATCAGATCGATACTCGTCAGTGATACATTTCCGTTCCACGCAAAGGCATTATAGTCGCAACCCACAACGGAAACATCTTCTGGCACTCTTAGTCCAGCCTCCTTCAGCCCCAAAACTACCGCCATACCCATCACATCCGTTGCGGCGACAATTCCGTCTATCAATCCGTCCTTAGCAAGACGGGCGATCTCCCTGCCGCAGGCGGTCGCAGCCTCCTTGGAAATGCCCGCTACAGTGGAGACAGTCACCTTAGCGGATCCCGCCGCCTCGATTGCGCCCGAATATCGGTCCTGAACCACAAGCCGATGGCCGTCTGGTCCGACAAAGTGAAGGCGTTTCTTTCCGCGCTCCAGGAGGTGAGTTACAGCCAAGCGACCGGTGGCGATATTGTCTATTCGTACACTCGGACATTTCAGGGGTTCGCCATCATAGTCGACGAGCACAAGCCGCGTTCCTCGGTCAATTGCCCGACGAATGGAAGCATCAGAGTTGGGCATCGGCACCAGAATAACGGCCGCAACGCCTTCGCCATGTAAGTATCGCAAATGCTCGTCCTGTAGTGCCACGTCATGACTGCTGCAAGTAATCACCACATGCATGCCCGCTGCCATAGCCCGCTCCTGCGCGCTGACAATAACCTCGGATGAATAGGAATGATCAAAACCAGAAACAATAATGCCGATATTGTTGGCTCGCCCGGCCGCTAGCGTTCTCGCCACTCCATTTCGGACAAATTTAAGTTGGTCGATCGCATCATTGACCGCAGCAATCGTGTCAGGATGCACGCGGTCAGGATGATTGAAAACATTCGACACTGTCGCACGCGAAACTCCGACAAGGCGTGCGACCGTCGCCATGTTGGCGCCTGGCACTCGTCTACCGGTCATTACTGCCTACCTCACAATCTCTCTAGCTGAAGCCCGGCGGATTCAGGCTGAGATATTGACATGCCACATAAAGAAAATTGTCGAAACTAAAAGTTCACGCGACTGGCTTGTTCCTTAGCTAGGAACATGTCTGTTGAATCTCCTCTAGCATCCGGCGCAGGGCGGCTTCGTCCGTCGTCGGAATAGAAAGACCGACACAACGAGAAAGGTCGGCAAGGGGCATATCGAAGTATGACCAGGCGACCCGCGCCAGCGTCTTCTCATCCCAGTTAGGCCGGAAATGCCCGACGGCACCTTTGACCCTGTTCCATACAAGTTCGTGATCGATCGCCTGACGTGTGGTCATCGGCTGCAGTCCCAAGCCTGCTTCGATGGGCGGGGGCACTATCCGAGACAACCTATGCCTGCCTGCGGAGAATTCGATGGTTTCCCCCGGTAAGCAAACCTCTGCTGTAACGCCATCCGGCACTATAACGACAACATCAAGATGGTTGTCACGATACTTCCAGCGCGCCTCTATCATTCCCGAAGGACTAGCGAACCGGGCCTCGGCAAATTCAAGCCCGCTCCACAAGGCTGGTGTAACAGAAAAACTTCTCCAGCCGACGGACTCCATACGAAGGCCAGCCAAATGACGGTGCATCCAATCGGCGACTGCGCCGAATGCATAGTGATTGAAACTCGTCATCTCTCCCGGGTTGACCTTTCCATCGGGAAGCATGCTGTCCCATCGTTCCCACATGGTCGTTGCACCCATCGTCACCGGGAAAAGCCATGAGGGGCATTCGGTTTGACATATAAGCCGCATGGCGACATGATGGTGTCCGGTAATCGTCAACGCATCAAGAATGACAGGTGTGCCAAGAAAGCCTGTACCAATCGTGAAGGCTGCTTTTCGGACAAGGTCCGCCAGGCGATCACCGGCGACCTGCTTCTGACGCGGATGCAGCAAACCATAGGAGATCGCTATCGCGTATGCTGCCTGGCTTTCCGATATCAGGCGACCATCCGAGGTAACAAAAACCGCTTGGAAGCGTTCAAACAGACGATCCTTCAGGCTTGAAAGCCGTTTCGTCTCATTGTACTGCTCCAAGACGTCCGCGATATCGGCAACGATCCCGAGCGTCCTATATAGGCAGGCGGTTGCGACCATATCGCGATCGGTCATGGCAGCGGCCGGATCATCCGGTGGCGCGGTCGGATCGAGCCAATCTCCATATTGATGCCCGCCGCTCCAAATCAAATCCGGTCCGGCGGCACTTAATGCTCGTTCTATCCAGCGAAGCATGCTGTCAAACTGGCGCAGCAAAATGTCTGTTCGTCCGGTTTGACGATACAAGACCCAAGGCACGACAGCCGCAGCATCGCCCCAGCCTGCAGTCGCAACGGATTCACGCCGATAAATATCCGGAATGATGACAGGCACCGAACCATCGGGCAATTGACCAACTGCGAGATCGCGAAGCCAGGATTCGAGCAGGTTGGTGCAATCGAACAAGAAGGTTGCCGTCGGCGCGAATATCTGAATATCGGCAGTCCAACCCAGCCGTTCATCGCGCTGCGGACAATCGGTCGGAATACCCACAAAATTGCCTCGCATGCTCCAGACTACATTTTCATGGAGCTTATTGAGCAATGATGCCGAGCATGAAAACCATCCGGTTCGCCGCATGTGCGAGCCAACGACAAACGCTCGAGCGAATTCCAGATCAGCCTCGTTCAGTCCCTCGATACTGATGTATCGAAATCCATGAAATGTGAAGATGGGTTCAAGCTTGGTATTTTCCGGCCCCGACAGACAGTAAACATCCGTAGCCTTTGCCGACCTGAGCGGCCTCAGCGACAGGAAACCATGCTCGAGAACCTCCGCGTGCCGGACTGTGATTTTCTGATCGCGCACGGGGTTGTGTATCTGCAGCTGTACCCAACCGGCAATGTTCTGCCCGAAATCAACAATGATCGACCCGTCATGACGCCTGCTGATATCGCAGGGCTCAAGGGTTTCAGTTATGGCGATGCCCGGGAACGATTGTTTTTCGAGAATGTGTTTGTCTATCTCGATGATTTCCGTACCAAGAATGCGCTCCTCGCGCCTATAATCGACAACACAGCCGTCATAGAGATCATCCGCGGCAATCGACGTGGATGATGCCTGCCATGTGTCATCACTTCCAATCGTAAGGTTCTGCCCATCCACGAATGTAATATGCAGACAGGCAAGCAGACCCAGACGCTCCCCATAAAAATCGCGACGCGAGGGGCGCCCCAATTGTCCGCGATACCAGCCGTTGCCCAAAAGGACATCAATTAAATTGTCGCCCCGTTTCAGCAACGACGTGACATCGTACTGCGAATACAAGAGTCGGAAACGGTAGTCGGTCCATCCCGGTGCCAGCACATCTCCACTGACAGGCACGCCGTTAATGCTTGCCTTCAAAACTCCAAGCGCTGTAATCGACAGAACGGCTGTACGCACATCCTTGGTGAGCCTGAATAGGGTCCATAACCGCGGCGCACCGGATGCCGGACCATGCTCCAATCGCGGAGATATGAAATGACAGCCTTCAAACGGGTCGGGTTGCACAACCATCAAATCGTCATTCTTACGATGTCGGTTCGATTTGTGAACTTTCACCTCTTGCTCGATGCCTATGGAGGCACTGCCAGCCATAGTTGGTGTGTCATAGTCGCTTTTGTTCTTCATCCGAGAATATCTGCTTGTGGTTGTCTGGGTGTTCCCAAAAGTCCTTCAAAAACAGGAAGCACGGAGGTTGCCAGATCCGTGCTTCCAATGGTTGTGATGCGCTGTTTAGCGATGGTCACTCACAGCGTCTGCTCTGCCGCTGTCAGCGCCACTTTGGTCGAAACCCGCGCACTGGCACGGATGATCAGCGAGCCGATCAATGCGGATACAATCGCAAGACTCACCAGCATCCAAAAAAGACCGGATGGGCTCCAGGCGATAATCGTCGGCGTAACAAGCGCGAACCCGGCAAATACAAAGCGGGCGATTGCGTAAGTAATCCCTTGTACAGTGGCGCGTGCGTTGACCGGAAAAGCCTCCTGCGTCCAGACCTTGTAAATCGCTTCTCCGGCAAACGGGTTGCTCAGGTTATAGAGGATGAGGACGACAAGCATGATCCACAGGATCTTGCCGCCCGAGAGGGCAGCCACAGACAGGCTAACAACAAGCAGCACCGCTCCGAAATAAAACAAAAAATTGCGCCAACGGCTATCGGCCGAACGGGTAAAGAGTGATGCGCAGGCAAGGCCGACAAGCGTCGCGGCGAAGGAAAAGCCAGTGGCGGTTGCTTGCGTCGCTTCCCCGACGGTTACGAGGAAGTAGGTCTTGAACTGGCCGAAAGTATTGGCGACGAGACCATAAAAAATATAGAATGCGGCAGTGATAATGATCCCGTTTAAATATTTCCGCGTGGTCAGGAGCGTTCTCAACGGAACCGCAACGTCGTTCTCGTCCGCACTGTTTCGGCTTTTCGTTTCTTCCTCCAGTTCGCGGAACGATTTGCTGAAAATGCGAACTAGCAGCGTCGGCACTGCCACAATGATCAGGTGTAGGAACAGGATTTTCACCCCCAGCATATCGAGATGCGCGACCAGAAAGCCGATCAGCGTTGCGACAACGATGCCGATCGTCCACATGACCTGTGTGAAGGCAACCATCCTGCCTAGTCCACCCCTCGGCGCACGTTCGGAAATGACGGCAATCGATGTCGGCAGATCTGCCCCTGCTGCAAGGCCGGTGATGACCACCCCGGCAATAAGCATGTTTTGGCTGGTAGCCAAAACGATAATAACCACGCCGACAATATAGAGCGCAATATCTACGTTGAAAACCAACCTGCGGCCGAGGACGTCAGCAATACGTCCGCCGACCAGCGCTCCGATCGCGATACTCAATGTAAGTGAGGCACTGAGAAAGCCGATTGCCCAAGGATCCATCCCGAATGCATTTTTCCAAATCGCAAGGCTGATGCCCACCGAGATAATAGCGGCAGAGTCCAAATACGATGCCATCCCGCCGGCAATCGCCAACTTCCAATAACGTGCGTCAAGTTTCGTTAAAACTGCGTCTTGCGGCATGTGCCACTCCTCCACACCCATCTCTCCCAATACCCTGACAAGGGCGGCCAGAATAAATAACATCAATTAGCGCGCGTCAATTGATAAATTGTTGCATTTGTCGCGCGACAATCCAATTCGCGCTTAGCAAGACACAGTTCGAGATTTTCAGTCGGACTACCGACGTCACGAGGTGGTGAAGCTGCCCCAGTCCACCTGTCGCCATCCTCCAAACGGAGTGTCACACAACCTCCACATTTGAACTCGCGGCGATCACCAAGAACAAACGGTTGGGTGATGTGCTGGCTTACATCAGGGAGCAGCAGCTGCCCTCAAACAATCAAGCTTGCCCAGACATTATTTAATTTATTAAATAAATTATTGACGTCGGGTAAATTCTTTGGTTTTTTCACTTTGCGTCAGGTCTTGGGACCCTGGCAGGAGGAGATCACATATGAATTCAACATTGCAGTTTCTGCCGACGTCTCGTCGTCGCTTTCTTCAGAACACCGGCGTCGCTATTGTCACTGCTGCGCTCTGCACGCCAGCCATTGCGCAAAGCAAACAACTGACCATCATTTCGAACCGTGGCAATGCCGAGCAGCGCAAAGCATTGGAGAATATCGCCAAAGCCTTCGGCCAAGCGTCCGGTACGACTGTCACGGTTAACAACATGGACCATGAGGCCCATAAGACGGCAATTCGCAACTATCTCGTCGCCAGCCCACCCGATATCTGCTTCTGGTTTTCCGGCAGCCGTATGCGCAGCTTCGTTGAAAAGGGCCTGTTCGACGACATCTCCGATCTGGTCCAGCGCGAAAATTACGCCGACGTTCTTGGAGCGACGCTTGGTTCCGTGACCGTCAATGGCAAGCAATACGGTCTGCCGACAGGTGGTATTCTCTGGGGTCTCTATTATCGTCAGGATACATTCGACCAGTTCGGCCTTACCGTTCCGAAGACATTCGATGACTTGTTCACGCTGGCGGAACAGTCCAAAAAAGCCGGCATCATTCCGATGAGCATGGGCACCAAGGACCAATGGCCCTGCGGCGGCTGGTTCGACCATATGAACCTGCGTATCAACGGACTTCAGCACCACATGGACCTGATGGCAGGTAAGGTTAAATACACCGATCCGTCCCTGAAGGACGTTTTCGACAAGTGGGAACAGCTCATCAAGGCGGATTTCTTTACGCCGAACGGCACCTCCTTTGCCTGGGATCCGGCAGCCGCATCCTTGGTGCAGAAAAAGGCCGCGATGATGGATCTCGGCAACTTCATCAAATACGCCTTCCCGCCTGAAGACCTCCAGCATGTCCGCTTCGCGCCGTTCCCAGCCATCAAGCCGGGCTTGGATCAGTTCGAAGATTTTTCGGTGGATTCGATCCACCTGCCGTCGGGTTCGAAGAACAAGGAGCTGGCGCGCGAATTCCTCGCCTTCTTCTACAAGCCGGAAAACCTCAGCGCCTACCTGTCTCCGGAAGGCAACGTCCCGGCTCGCAGCGACTGCACGATAGGGAACGATCCGATCTTGAAGATGGCGGTCGAGGAAATGAAGAAGGTCAAAGGTACGGCCCAATATTACGACCGCGACAGCGATCCGGACCTTGCACTGGCCGGCCTGAAGGGGTTTCAAGAATTCATGGTCAAGCCGGAACGCCGTGACCAGATTCTGCAGCAGGTCGAGCGGACACGCCAACGCATCCACGGCTAACGGCCTACGCTGAACCACACCAACGGGAGGCGGCGACGCCTCCCTCATCATCGACAGGATGGTCTCATGTCTATTTGGTGGCGCCGCCATCGCAACTGGCTGACGCCTGCGCTGCTTCTTGCGCCAGGCCTTATCCTTTTTCTGATTGTCATCATCGCGTCGTCGATAGAAACGTTCTGGATTTCCTTTCATGAATGGGACGGAATGGGCGCCAAAACGTGGGTTGGCCTAACCAACTACGCAGAGCTGATCGACGATCCGCAATTTTACGTCTCTTTGAAGAACAATGCGATCTGGCTGATCATGTTCCTGCTGGCACCGCCCATGGGTCTGGCGATCGCCCTGCTGGTAAACCAGAAGATTGCCGGCATGCGCATCGTCAAGTCGCTGTTCTTCATGCCGCTTGTGCTGGCAGCGGTAACGGTCGGTGTGATTTTCGGCTGGTTCTACGATCCGACATTCGGCCTGCTGGCCATCATCTACCAGGCGTTCGGAGCAACCGCACCGGCGCTCCTCTCGGACGAAAATCTCGTGACCTTCGCCGTTGTCATCGCGGCACTCTGGCCTCAGGTCGCGTTCTGCATGGTGCTGTTCCTGGCCGGCCTCAACAATCTCGATGAAGAAATGATCGGTGCCGGTCGGGTCGATGGCGCACGCGGTTGGCCGATGCTGCGGCACATCGTGCTACCGCAGTTAACACAGGTCGCCTTCATCGCTGTCGCCATTACCGTGGTCGGCGCGCTGCGTTCCTTCGATGCGATTTCGGTGATGACTGCTGGCGGTCCGTTCGGCTCCTCCACCGTGCTTGCCTACCAGATGTACGAGCAATCGATCTTCTCCTATCGTTTCGGTTATGGCGCAGCAATTGCGACGGTTCTTTTCCTCATCATGTCCATTTTCATCGCATGGTATCTGCGCGGCCTCATCAAGGCCGAGAAGGGAGCGTGATCTGATGTATCCACGTCCTATTCCCGAAAACAAACCCGTTTCCCGCATAGTCTATATGACAATGGTCTGCGTGATTCTGGCGCTCTGGCTGCTGCCGCTGTTTGCGGTGATCATGACCTCGTTCCGGTCGTTCGATGATGTGATGGCGGGCAACTACTGGGGCTGGCCGACAAAATTCAGCCTGACAGACAACTATGTCGCCGTCTTCCAGCAGACGAAGATGCTGCGCTACTTCGCCAACAGCATGATCATTACCATCCCTTCAGTCATCATGGTACTGGTTTTCTCCACGTTGACCGGTTTCGTGCTGTCGCGCTACCGTTTCCGTGGTTCGATGGTGCTGTTCACGCTGTTCGTCGGTGGTAACTTTCTGCCGCAGCAGGTCATGATGATCCCTATCCGTGATCTGATGGTCTGGTCGGGCCTCTATGATACTTACTGGGCGCTGATCGTGTTCCACATCGCTTTCCAGACCGGCTTTGCAACGCTCTTCATGCGCAACTTCATCGCTGCCCTCCCGGATGAGCTTTTTCAGGCAGCGCGTGCAGAGGGTGCATCACCTTGGCAAACGCTGATCCACATCGTCGTGCCACTTGTGCGACCCGCATTGGCAGCCCTTGCCATCCTGACCTTCACCTTCATCTGGAACGATTATTTCTGGGCGCTGGTGTTGACGCAGAGCGATGCCGTCAAGCCGGTAACGGCGGGTCTTTCCAACCTCAAGGGTGAATGGGTCTCTGCGTGGAATATCGTATCAGCCGCAACGATCTTCGTCGCCGTGCCGCCCGTCGTCATGTTCTTCATGATGCAGAAACATTTCGTTTCCGGCCTGACCATGGGAGCGGTCAAAGGATGACCGCTTCCGCACGCCGCACCAACTAACTCTCACCGAACAGCAAGGATACGACTGACATGAGCAGCGTCGAAATCCTCAACGTCCAGAAGCATTACACCAGCTTCCACGCCTTGAAGAACATCAACCTGACCATCGAAAAGGGCGAGTTCATCGTCATGGTCGGCCCCTCCGGCTGCGGCAAGTCTACGCTGCTAAAGACCATTGCTGGTCTGGAGACTATCTCGTCCGGCAAATTGATGATCAATGGCCGGGATGTAACCAAGGAAGAACCGGGCGATCGAGGCATAGCCATGGTGTTCCAGTCCTACGCTCTTTATCCGCACATGACCGTTGCCGAAAACATGGGTTTCGGCCTGCGCATGGCAAAATGGCCCAAGGCCGAAATCGATGCTGCGGTCAAACGTGCCGCAGGTATTTTGCGCATCACTGAACAATTGGACAAACTGCCAAAGCAATTGTCCGGCGGACAGCGCCAGCGTGTCGCAATCGGCCGGGCGATCACCCGTTCTCCGGATGTGTTCCTGTTCGATGAACCGTTGTCCAACCTTGACGCGGCGCTTCGCACACAGATGCGGGTGGAACTGTCCACATTGCATGCCGAACTCGGCTCGACGATGATCTACGTGACCCACGATCAGGTGGAAGCCATGACCATGGCCAGCCGCATCGTCGTGCTCAACAAGGGCGAGATTGAACAGGTTGGTTCTCCGCTGGAACTCTACGCCAACCCGAAAAACCATTTCGTTGCGGGTTTTCTTGGCGCGCCTCGGATGAACTTTTTCGAAGGCAAGGTTGTGCGCTCCGAGCAGAATGTCGCAACTCTTGCCTTTGACGGGCTTGAAGAGTTGCGCGTTCCCATGGCTACCGGCGCTTCGTTGAAGTCAGGTGAAAAGGTGACGTTGGGTGTGCGGCCGGAACGGCTGCAGACACAAGACGATGTGGCTTCACTCATCGGCTTTGACGCGAAAGTGCGACTTGTCGAGCATCTGGGCCGCGAAACCATTGTGCATGCCGATGCTTCACCGCTGATGGCTGTCGGCTCCGATACTGGCACGCACAATGTCACGATCCAGCTTGGCAAGGTCGTACCCTTCTCTGCCGGATCGTCCATCCGCGTCGGCTTCGCGCTTGAAGATTGCTACCTGTTCGGCCCCGACGGCACCACGCTCACACCTCCCAAGCCTGTGACCCAAAAGTAATAAAACCCGGAGTTTCCAAGATGGAACGGACCAATCCCGCGCCGCTCTCCGCATGGCGCACCCTTAACCTTGACGATTTTTTGCTGGGCGTGCCGCACTATCCAGAGCATGTCGATGAAAGCTATTGGCAGCGCGACGCCGATCGAATGAAAGAAGCCGGGTTCAATGCCGTGCGCATGGGGGAGTTTGCCTGGCACATCTGGGAGCCCTATGAGGGCAAGTTCGATTTCGATCTGTTCGACCGCGCCATCGAAGGTCTGGGCAAGACAGGCATCCATACCATCCTGTGCACGCCCACCGCCACACCACCGCGCTGGATGACGTTGAACTACCCTGAGATTCTGCGCGTGGATCGCAAAGGCCGTCGGGCAAGCCACGGATCGCGTCAGCACGGCGATACCACAAGTCCGGTGCTGCGCCATCACAGCCGCCGCATCACCAGGGCGATGGCCGAACATTACAGAGACAATCCCTACGTCATCGGCTGGCAGACGGACAATGAGTTGAACACCACGGAGTCGGAATCCTTCTCCGATTCAGCGACGCTCGCCTTCCGCAACTTCCTGCGCAACAAGTATGAGAGCATCGACGCGCTGAATTTCGCCTGGGGCGGCCATTTCTGGGCGACGTCCTACGATAATTTCGATCAGGTCGTTCTGCCTTTTCCGATGGCGCCTTCCTATCTCAGCCCCGGCCACGTGCAGGACTATCACCGTTTCCTGGCGTCGGCGACGGCAGCATTCCAGCGCGATCAGGTTGAAATTCTGCGTGCCACGAATCCCGACTGGTTCATCTTCCACAATCTGGGCAATTTGACCGATATCGACTTCCGGGGCGAGTTCGGTCAAGACCTCGATTTCATCGGCTTTGATATCTATCCGATGCTTTACGACGAGTTCCGCCGCAATGGCGGGCATGGGGCAACCCAGGCACTGAAGCTCGATCTTTGCCGCAGCTATACCGGCAACTTCATCGTGCCGGAACAGGCGTCAGGCATGGGCAGCCAGCCAGCCTTCACCACCATGACGCCGGAGCCAGGCGAGATGCGGCGCATGGCGCTGTCATCCGTATCGCGCGGGGCCGATGGCCTGATGTTCTTCCGCTGGCGTCCCGCCCATTTCGGTGCCGAAATCTACTGGATGGGGTTGATTGACCATGACGACGTCGGCCGCCGCCGCTTTGACGAAGCCAAACAGTTCGCCAGCGATATTCACAAGATCAAAAGCAAGCTCCTGGGCACCTCCGTGCATATGGATCTCGGCATTGCCGGTGCCGATTTCGACAACGAGGAGGCCCACAAGACCTATCCGATAGGCCTGCCGTCGCCTCAGGACGATGCGACATTGCTGCATCGCCATTGCTATGAGCGCGGAATTTCCTGCGGCTTCATCCACCCGGAAGACGATCTTTCCCGTCTGAAGGCGCTTTATATTCCACATTGGGTCATGTGGAACCAGGAATGGACCGCCAGGGTGGAAGCCTTCGTCGAGGGCGGCGGCACCCTGATCGTCGGTGCCATGACCGGCACACGCGACATCAACAACCACATCATCCGGGAGCTGGCTCCGGGTGGTGCGCTTGCCAAACTCTGCGGCGTTCGGGTGGAAGAGTTTGGTCGCATCACGGCGAAGGATGGAGACGGCCTGTTCCAGAAAAAGGGCGTGGAAGACGGATATTACGTCCCCCCACATATCCTTCCCTCTTCCTCGGCCTTCCGCAAATATACGATCGACATAGGCGGACGCACCATCGAGGCAGAGCATCTTTACGAGCTGCTGGAACTAGACAGCGATGTCGAAACCATCGCCACATGGTCGAACCGCTTTGCCAAGGACCGTGCGGCAGCCACGCTGCGCAAGGTCGGCAAGGGTCAGGTCATCTACCTTGCAACCTACCTCACCGATGATCTGGTGGATGCGCTGGATGACCTCGTGCTGGCAAAAGCCGGTGTCGAGCCGCTGATTGCGGATTTGCCAGCCGGTGTGGAAGTGGTGATGCGTACAGCAGAGGATCGCAAGCTCCTTTTCGTTCTCAATACGCTTGAGACCGAACAAAAGCTGACAAACCTCGCATCAGGTAAGAATTTGCTGACAGGAAGCAATGTTTCCGGCGAGCATGCAATCGAAGGCTATGGTTGCCTTGTCATCGAACTTGGCTAATCCAAGGCAATAAGGTTTCTGCCAGAGGGGGTGTAAAACCCCCGAAACGAGCGGCGAAGGTGTCACAAGCACCTTCGCCGCTTTGTTATGCGGGAAAGGCAGGCGTCGTCATCTCGAAATTGAACAGGCCTTGCGTTGCCAAGGCCGCCGCCCCGCTGCTCCAGAAATTATCTCTCTCATCGGGCACCAGGGCAGGTGGCGGCGTGAAGCAATTGAGCTCAAGCGCCCTTCGCATCGGATCGAACAGCAGGTCACCGAAACTTACAGCTTCACCGCCGACAATGATTATTTCGGGATCGACAATATCGACCATGCGCGCCAGATGCAGGCCAATGGCAGCACCTGCTTCCTGCAGAATGTTTCTGGCAATAGGATCACCCTGCAGCGCGGCTTCTTTCATCGCGTAACGATCCACGCCGTCATCCTTGCCCATGCCCCTTGCCTCACGCCAGCGTTCGACAATGGCAGGCTCGGAGTAAAAGGCCTGAAGACAGCCATGGCGCCCGCATTCGCACAAGGGTCCGTCAATCTTATGCATCGAATGCCCGATCTTGCCTGCATGCCCATGCGCGCCACGCTGCACCTTGCCGTCCACCACCGTCGCGCAGCCAATGCCGACACCGATGGCCACGGCCGTAAACACCCGGTGCTGCCGCCCAAGACCGAAAAGATGCTGCGCCAGCGCAAAGGCCAACGTGTCATCCTCCATCCAGACCGGAACATTAACACGCTCCTGCAACATGCTGGCAAACGGCACATTCTCCCAGAAAAAGCGATGGCTTTTGATGCAGATACCTCTATCGGCGTCTATCGTGCCCGGCATGGAAAAACCTACTCCGGTCAGCAGCCCAGCCCCTTCCGGCGCCAACCGCTGCAATCGTGTCACCGCTTTTTCAGCGGCATCCAGAACGCACTGCAGCGAAGGGTCTTTGAATTCGATCGTCAGAGAGGAAAGCGTCGCGGTGGAAAGATCGGTCAACACGCACTCCAGACTGCCGACATTCATCTTGATGCCTATGGCGAGGTGTCCGGCGTAATTGATTTCCAGTGGGATAGGCCTTCTTCCCCCACCACCGGGTATCGTTTCACCTTCGATGAGATAGCCTTCAGCAATCAGATCGCTGACCACGAATGTCACCGCCGCCGGACTCAAACCGGTCGCCGCCGCTATATCCGCCCGACTGAGCTGCTCCTCGCGCCTGATCAGGTTCAGTATCAGCCGACGGTTCATAGCCCGCGTCGTTTGTTGATCGATTTTCACTTGAATGAGTACCTCGGCTTTACCTGTACACGCAACCGCGTTCAGGCACTTCTCATGTTCTATCAGTTCTAGTCATCAAGAATAGCGATCCGCCGCCGCTGCGGAAAGATCATGGCCAGATGGTTGAAAAAAAGATTACTTTTAAACCGTACTGTGAAGTCGGCCCCCAAATGGTTCGGCGAACTCCCTGCGTCAAAGTTCAGGCCAGTCGTTCAAGGCTTCCAATCGGTTTCGCAAGGGGGCCCCGATTTGGCAAAGGCAGTTGGAATGGTGATTATCATCGCTTGCGGATTGCTGCTCGCCTGGAACGACAAGAAAAGAGCAAGATCGACTTGCGAACGAACATCAGCCTCCGAGACATGTTGCCGACCTGCGACGCCCTTTTCCCTGTTCGAAGGCCGAGACATGCCGACATAGCGGATCCGCCGTATCGGCGAAGTGGTTGCTTCGGAATCCGGAATGCGCCTGGCAAGCTTTGGTCCCGGAAGACCGACATTCACATGAGGGATGCCGACGCTTGCACATACATCATAAGCGCCGTCCGGATATCAGCGTCTCAGCACCGAGAATCATCGCTCTGTCTCGTGCGCCGTAAGGTTGGCGGTCGGTTCGTCGAGAAGGATCAGCTCGGCGCCGGAGGAAAGCGCTCTTGCGATCTCGACCATCTCCCCTTGGTGGAGGCTGAGATTGCCGACCAGTTCGTGGAGCGAACTGTCCGCAAATTCCCGGTCGATGATCGCCAGGGCGTCATGATGACTGCCGCCACAATCGCTTGCTGTCAAACAGGCGCAGACCGTTCGGAAAGCGCGGCAGGACGATGTTCTCGGGACCGTCAGATGCGGCAGAAGCGCCAATTCCTAGTGGACGACGGCCACTTTCGACCTGCCCGCAGCCTCGCTCAGCGCATTGCCCACCGCATCCCTGAACTCGATGTCGCCACCATCCTTCCCGGCGAACCCGGTGATGATGCGGATCATCGTCGATTTTCCGGCGCCGTTGCCACCGAGCAGCGCATGAACCTCGCCGCGCGCGACCGAGAAATCCACGCCTTTGAGAACCGAGCTGGCGCCGTAGGACTTAGTCAGCCCCTTGACCCTTGCGACAAACTGCCGGCCTTCTTCCATCGCCTCCCCCTCCCTAGTAGACCGTCAGTGCCGGGATGAAACTCACCGCAAGCAGCAGCAGCATCGCCATGCCGAAGAACGGCCAGAGTTCACGTGTGGTCGCTCCGAGCGGCGCTCTGGCGATTGACGATGAAATGAACAGCGTCGTGCCGATCGGCGGCGTGTAGAGCCCGATGCCGAGGTTGATGACCATCATCAGACCGAGCTGCACCCGGTCGAGCTCGATCGCATCGGCCAGCGGCACGAAGATCGGGCCAAGCAACAGGATGGCAGGCGGCATGTCGAGTGGCATGCCGACGATCAGCATCAGGATGTTCATCATCAAGATGATGACGACCGGGCTGGAAATATTGGCGGCGACCCATTCCGCCATCTGCTGCGGCGCCTGGTCGAAGGTGAGAACCCAGCCGACTGCGGCGCTGCCCATGATGACCAGCATGACGACGCCGGTGGCTACTCCCGCTTCCACAAGATTTTCACAAAAGCGTTTCCAGGTGAGATCGCGATAGAAGAACAGGCTGAGCATTAGCGAATAGACGACCGACAGCACGGCGACTTCGGTGGGCGTCGCGAACCCGAAACGAAGGAGGAGAATAATCAGGATCGGCAGGAGGATCGCGGGAAGGCTCTGGATCGCAAGCCTTGCCAGATCGCGCTTGCGAATCTTGACCGCCTCGGCGGCATATCCCCTGCGGACCGAGATGAACCAGCAGACGAAGATGAAGCTCACTGCCATGATGATGCCCGGCAGGATGCCCGAAATGAACAGGTTGGCGACGCTGACCCCACTGATCAGGGAGTAGAGGATCATCGGGATCGACGGAGGGATCAAAACGTCGATGACCGCGGAAGTCGCGTTGTTGGCCGCACAGAGCGCCGGCGGAAATCCCTGCCGCTTCTGCCATGGGATCAGCACCGAACCGAGCGCACTGGCATTGGCTACGGCGGATCCGGAAACGCCACCGAAGACGACGGAAGAGACTACGGTCGTCGAGAGCGGCCCTCCGCGCCACCGCTGCATCGCGCGGGAGGCGAGCTCCAGCAGCTGCTTGCCGAGTTCGCCGCCAAGCATCAGCGTCCCCGCCAGCATGAAGAATGGCAGGGCGAGCATCGGAAACGACTGGGTCTGATCGTAGACCTGCTGGGCGACCACGGACAACGGCACGTATCCATTGAAGAGAATGCCGAGGCCGGCGGCGATGATCAGCCCGTAACCGACCGGCACCGCCAACACCATCAGAATGCAAAAGGAGATGATCATGATCAGCGTCACAGGGGCATCTCCTCGGTCTTGATCTCGATCCGGGCTTCCCAACCGAACCGGAGCACGCGGACGGTCGCAGCGGCGGTGACGATCGACACCAGGAAGGCACCCACGGCGAGCGCATAGTAGCCAATGCTGTTCGGCAGCCGCAGGACGGGGCTCTGTTCCATGCCCGCAATCACGGCCACTACGATCGACTGATAGGCGAGGATGAGGAAGGCGAGGATGCTGATGGCATTCGCCAGGACGAAGGCCGAGAGCCGCATGCCACCGCCAAGCTTGTCATAGAGCCACTCGACCGCCATGTGCCCGCCGGCATGGGCTGCAAGGACGATGCCCGCCAGGATGAACCAGGGGAACATCAGCATCGGCAGCTCCTGGGCGAAGGAAAAACCTCCGCTCTGCGATGCGTAGCGGGCGACGACATTGGCCGTCGTCACCACCGTCAGCGCAATGCCGCTGGCGATGACGACGAAACGGGACAGGATGACTATTGCGCGCGACACCATGTCGACGCCCTGCAGCAAGCTTTGCATGGAAGCCTCCGTTCAATGGACAGGGATCAGGCCCTTGCTTCCGCTTCGATCTTGCTGACGAAATCGCCGAACGGCTTCTTCTTCCAGTTTTCGGCCACAGAGGCGGTCGCCTTCACAAAGGCCGCCCGGTCGACTTCCACCACTTCGACGGCTGCGCTCTTCCTGAAGTTGCCGAGAACCTGCCCATCCTTTTCCGCGGAGAGTTTGCGCTGCAGATCGCCCGCTTCCTTGGCGGCGGCCTTGACAGCCTCGAGATCGGCTCCGAGCCGGGCCTGGGCGATCTTGGACATGAGGAACGGGGTCGACTCCCATTTATGGGCCGTCAGGCTGATGTACTTGTTGACCTCGAACAATTTCGAGCTTTCGATATTGGTGAGCGGGTTTTCCTGGCCGTCCACGACGCCTTGCTGCAGGGCGATATAGAGTTCCCCGAAGGCGATCTGTTCCGTACCTGCACCAAGCGCCTGAAAGATGTCGATCGTCATCGGATCGGCGGGGGTTCGGATCTTGAGCCCCTTCAGATCGCCGGGCGCTGTAATTTTGCGCTTGGAATTGGTGAGGTGACGAATGCCGTTGTCCCACCAGTCGAGCGGAACGACGCCGACGGCCTCAAACCGCTTGCTCAGCTCGGCACCGACCGGACCGCTCAACACCTTCATCGCTTTTTCCGTATCGGGAAACAGGAAGGGAAGCCCGAGAGCCGCCAGTTCCGGAACCAGGGCCGATGTTGCGCCCTGGCTGTTGGCGGTGAAATCGAGCGCCCCCGTGCGAAGACTGGTCAGCATCGCGGAGTCGCTGCCGAGCGTCTCCGCGCCGGCGACATTGATCTTCACCCGGCCGGACGTCTTTTCCACCACAAGTTCCGCGAATTTTGCAGCGGCAATCGTTCGAGGATTGCCGGGGGCCGCGCCGTGACCGAGAGTGAGGGTTGTCGCGGCCCGGGCCGGCCGCACGCCGGCCACCAGAGCGGGCGCGGCCAAAGCACCTGCCGCAACAGTAAGAAATCCACGCCGATTGATATGCAAGCTCATATTCTCCTCCGTAGTGTGCTCACGCCAGTTGTTCCGCCCGCCTCTCCCTAACGGGCACTCAGGGCTTATTCATTCAGCCAAGACTTGACCGCCGCCTCCACCTTTGCCGTCGACAATCCATATCGCTCGTGCAAGGTCGGCAGGGCTCCGGCCTCGAGGAATTCGTCGGGAAGCGCAATCTGCCGAAAGGCAGCCGGCCGGACGCCGGAACGCATGAGCGTCGCGGCGACCGCCTCGCCCAGACCGCCGATCAGTATATGATTTTCCGCGACCACGACCAGCCGGTTCTGCTTGCGGCACTCGGCCAGAATGGTCTCCTCGTCGAGCGGCTTGATGGTCGGCACATGCAGCACGCCGACGTCCACGCCGTCCTTTTGCAGATGTTTGGCGGCTTCGAGCGCGCGCATCGTCATGAGGCCTGATGAAATGATCAGGGTATCCTTGCCATCGCGGATGAGCTTGGCCTTGCCGAGTTCGAACCTGTAGCCGTATTCGTCCAGAATGACCGGCACGTTGCCCCGCAGGAGACGCATATAAACCGGCCCTCTGTGCGCCGACAAAACCGGCACCGCCTGTTCGATCTCGCTGGCGTCACAAGGATCGACGATCGTCAGGTTCGGCATCCCACGGAACATGGCTATGTCCTCGGTCGCCTGATGGCTCGGGCCGTATCCGGTCGTCAGGCCTGGAAGCGCGCAGACGATCTTCACGTCCAGCATCTCTTCCGCAATCGCCAGGCAGACGAAATCATAGGCCCGCCGCGAAGCGAACACGGCATAGGTCGTTACCCACGGCTGGAAGCCCTCGCGCGCCATGCCGGCGGCCGACATCATGAGGAGCTGCTCGGCCATGCCCATCTGGTAGAAACGGTCCGGATGGGCCGCCCTGAAGACATGTAGATCGGTGTACTTGGCCAGATCGGCGGAAAGACCGAGGATCCTCTCGTCATGCGAGGCGATGTCCGCTAGCGCATGGCCGAACGGCGCGGGCTTCGTCGGCTGGTCCGCTCCCGCGATCGACGCAATCATTGCTGACGTCGTGAGGCGCGGGCGGTCTCCGCCATGGGTCAGATGTTCCGGCCGGACATATTTCGAGCGCCTCATGCCACCACTCCCGCATCGATGATCCCGATCGCTTCCGCCCATTCGTGCGGCTCGACCCGCAGGAAATGGTTGCGCTCACGCGCCTCCAGGAAAGGCACGCCCTTGGCCATCTTCGTGTCGCAGATGATGATGCGCGGCTGTTCGCCCCTGTGGTGGCGCGCCGCGTCAAAGGCCGAGACCAACGCGTCGATGTCGTTTCCGTCGACGCGCTGGACGAACCAGCCGAAAGCTTCGAATTTCGCACCCAGCGGCTCGAAATTCAGGATGGCCATGGAGGGGCCGTCCGCCTGCATCTGGTTGACGTCGACAATACCGATCAGATTGTCCAGCTTGTAGGAACCGGCCGACATCGCGGCCTCCCAGGTCGATCCCTCGTCCAGCTCTCCGTCCGAGAAAAGGTTGTAGACGAATGAGGTGGATTTCTTTCGCTTCAGTGCGAGCGACATTCCAACTGCGATGCCGAGCCCGTGACCGAGCGATCCGCCGGTTATCTCCATGCCCGGCGTGTACGCCGCCATGCCTGACATCGGCAGCCGGCTGTCGTCGAACCCATAGGTCTCCAGTTCATCCTCGGGAATGATCTTGGCCTCGATCAAGGCGGCGTAGAGGGCGATCGCATAGTGCCCGATCGACAGAAGGAAACGGTCGCGCCCTTCCCATTCAGGGTCTTCCGACCGGAAGTTGGTCGCATAGAAATAAGAAACCGCAAGGACATCAGCAATTCCGAGCGCCTGGGCGATATAGCCCTGGCCCTGCACCTCCCCCATCCGCAGCGCGTGGCGGCGTATGCGCCGGGCGCGCTCGGAAAGGCTGACATTGTGACCAATCTGGACCATTGACGAGAGATCTCCCCTAATTTTGACGGTCAATGGATCAGCATGCCGCCATTGACGTCGATCACGGCTCCGGTGACATAGGCGGAGAGATCCGATGCAAGGAACAGATAAATATTCGCCACATCGCGCGCCTCGCCCAGGCGGCTGAGGGGAATTCCCCTGATGATCTCGGCACGCGCATCGTCGCTGAGCTTGCCCGCGGTGATGTCGGTCTGGATCAGACCTGGCGTCACCGAATTGACCCGGATGCCGGCAGGACCGAACTCGCGCGCCATAGCCTTGGCGAGCCCGAGCACACCGGCCTTCGCGGCCGAATAATGCGGGCCGCCGAAGATCCCGCCGCCGCGCTGCGCCGACACCGAGGACATGCAGGCAATCGATCCGCCGCCGTTTTGGCGCATGTTCGGAATGAAGGCCTGGCTGAGAAAGAGAACGCCCGTCATGTTGACGTCGACGATGCGATGCCAGTCGGACTCGCTAATTTCGAGCGTCTTCACGGGCTGCGTGATGCCCGCGTTGTTGATCAGCACATTCACCGAGCCGAAGGCGGTCACGACGGCAGCCGCGGCAGCCTGACAGGAAGCCCGGTCGGATACGTTGCAGCCAAGCCCGATGTGGGGAACCTGCCCGGGCGTCGGAAGCTCGGCCGCAGCCTCGTCGGCAGCCCCGGCATCGATATCGAGGATCGCGACCCTGGCGCCGTGCTGAGCGAATAGTTCGGCCGTGGAGCGGCCAATGCCACGCTTGCTCGCCGCGCCCGATATGACCGCAGTCTTTCCCTGCAATAGCATAAAATCTCCTCCCGATGCTCTCCCGGCATCTGGCAATTTCCGTGAAGGGACGAGACATCCCTGGCCGAATTTGTGACCGAAGACCGCCGAGGCGACAAACGCGAAGTTTACAACGGTAGGTGAATCTGGTTCACTAATCCGATGCTGCACCTGACCTCCCTTTCTACGATGCGGATATTTGAATCGGCCGCCCGCCTCGGCTCGTTCCGGGCCGCAGCGGAGGAGCTGAATCTCTCTCCAAGTGCGATAAGTCATGCGATCTCCAAGCTGGAGCGAGATCTGGGCACCGCCCTGTTCGAACGAAACACGAGAAACGTCACATTGACCCTGGCGGGCCAGACGCTTCTCAACCACGCGTCCAACGCGTTCGAGGAATTGCGGCGGGGTGTTGAGATGATTTCATCCAACAAGACGCATTTGCTTCGTGTTCATTGCGCCCCCAGCTACGCAGCCAAGATTCTTTCGCCACGCCTCCCTGCGTTCCTGAAGGAAAATCCTGAGGTGGAGGTGCGGGTCGCGTCCAGCACCACCTATGCACGCTTCACCGACGGTCTCTTCGACGTGGATATCATTTACGGGGAACCGCATAACCGAGAGGATCTCATCGTGATTCCGCTTGCGGAAGAGATCGTGTCGCCTCTCTGCTCCCCGGAGATGGCTTCGTCGCTGAGGACCATCCGGGACATCTTCAGATTCCCACTGATCCGCAGCGATCTGAAGCGAATTCAATGGATCGACTGGTTCGAAGCGAACAACCTCGGAAGTCCTCCTGTGCCGACGATGAGCTTCGATCGGAGCTTTATGGCCCTGGACGCTGCAGCAAATGGTCTAGGCATCGCCCTGGAGTCTCATGTATTGGCGCGTCCTGATCTGGAGAGCAGACGGTTGGTCCCAACGTTTGCTGGAGCCTGTCGAGACAATCGCTACATCGGCCACTATCTTGCCTATCCGAAAACCGGAAGCCAAAGGAGATTGGCGAAGGTCTTTGCCGAGTGGCTGGCAAGATAGTTCATTTTTAGGGCAGTCGAGAAACGGGGTTCGACCGGATATCACGTTCCGGAAGTCGACACTCACAACTACGGCGAGACGCGACGATGACCGTGTCACGAACAGGAAGCTCTATACGGCGGGACAGGTTGGAGCAGGCAATGACGCCCTGCGCTTCCACAATGGTCCGTCAGAATTCCAACCAAATCAGCATGTGATGCACTATGCGATCTAGGCTCAAATCTCAAAGCATCAAAGGTATTGCCTTCGGCCTGCAACGATCCGTCGCTCGGCACAGATCCGCAAAGTAACAGGCTGGTTATACGCCGGGAGCCTTGCTGAGCGTCGGCCGGGAAGGGGTCGGTGAGTGGGAAGACGGGGTGCCAGCGCTGGCCTGATACCGCCCCCAACGCAAACGTGGACGATCGGATACGCATTGCAGACGCTTCGAGCCGAGGCGTCCATTGAAACTGCATCTCCGCTGCTATCATTTGGGTAGCCAAAGGAGATCGTGATGACTCATTCCATTCCAACGACAATGAAAGCGTGGCGGCTGAGCCGTCTTGGCGGCGAGCTCACATTCGACACCGTTCCGGTGCCCGAGGTTCGCCCGGGGCATTCTCGTGAAGTTCGAAGCCTCGACCCTCATGTCCTACATCAAGCCATATGTTGAGGGTAAGCTGCCGCCCTATCATGCACATGCGCCGGAAGGCGCATTCACGCCGGCCGGAAACTGCGTCGGCGTTACGTCCATCGGGCCCGACAGCGAGAAAATCCAGGCCGACTGGCCGAATATACGCTGCTGCCTGCTTCGGCGGTGGTTCCGGCCGATGGCTTCGACGACATCGCCGCGACGCAGCTCGGCGCGGCGGCCCGCTTTGTCGCGCCTTACGGCGGGCTGGTGCGCGGGCGCCTGGCGACCGGCGAGACGCTGATCGTCAAGACGCAACCGGTGCCTAGCCGCTTTGCCTTGCGAGAACACCTTGGGAAGCCAACGACGTTCACGGCGGCGAATTTATCGACCTCGGCCCGAACATCCGTGGGCAAGTCGACAAGTTGCGGGCCCATGGTGCCGCATAGGCACATGCGTTGTCATTGGCACAGGGCCGAGCGGAAGATCGCTCTACCGAGCATCCGCGGAGATCAGTCAAAGGGTGCTGACCTCCACGCTCGCCGTGAAGGAAAACGTAAACGCTTGACTCGTTAAGCGGAGTCCCTTTTCCGGTCAAATTTCGAAGGGTAGGTGAAAGCCCCCCTCCTCCCAATCTACCGCAACGAGCACACCGGTCCCTGAAAGGGTCACGAAGGCCGTTTTCAGGTCACTGCCGCCGAAGCAAAGATTGGTGGTGAAAGGGTCGCCGAACGCAACACGGCGTTTGACCTCCCCGGTTGACCTGATGACAACCACTTCACCGGTCATCGTAGCCGCAACATGGATGTTGCCCTCTGCATCCACCGCAAGGCTATCGAATCCTTGGTAACCAGGGAGACCGCAAATGCAACGCCCCCCATAAGGCGAGGGGAACGATTCCTTACGGACGACTCCGGGTTCAACGATATCGAAGGCAATGAGCCGCGAGGGTTCCATGTCAGCGACGTAGAGTATTTTCTCGTCCGGAGACAGGCCGATGCCATTTGGCGTCAGTACGGGAAATGCTATCTCGAAAATAGACGATCCGTCGGCCCGCGCATAGAAAACACCTCCGTGGTCGCGATCTTTTTCTCTGGTCTTGCCGAGATCGGTGAAATAGAAGCCGCCGGCGGAATCGAAGACGATATCGTTGGGTCCGCTCAAACGATGATCGCCGCAACGATCATAAAGGCGGATGACCTCACCCGTTTCTGGATCGACACGGTCGATGCTCCCGGTCGCATAGCTTGTCGCCTGGCCTGTCGGATGGAGAATGCCGTCACGCTCCTCCCATGTGAACCCGCCGTTGTTACACACATAAAATGCGCCGTCCGGACCAACGGCAAGCCCGTTGGGGCCGCCCGGCACCTTTGCGATAACGCTGACATGTCCGTTCATGTCGACCCGGCTCACCGTCTCGCGTTCGATTTCCACGATGGCAATCGAACCATCTTTCATCAGCGTGGGGCCTTCAGGAAATTTCAATCCCGTCGCGATAACCCGCCCAGGCACTTTGTCCACTGGTATCAGTACACTCATTCCCATCCTCCCGAGTAGAGTTAAGAAGGGCGGGTTGCCCTTCCCGAAAAGCAGCGTCAGCCGCCATATTGCTTGAGGATCGCAATCGCGTCGGCATCGTCCTTGCGAAGCTTCGCCAGTGTCTCTGCTGCCTGGTCGCGTGTGATGGCACGAACCGGCGTTCGGAAAACGTCGTTAGGGACGTTTTCTCCACGGCCCAACGCCAATGCTAACTGAGCGGTTTTTTCACCGACAATGTCCCAGGGAGTATCCGTGCTGAATGCGATCGGAGTTTCCGGACGAGCCATTTCCTCCAGCAGTTGCTCAGAGAAATAGTGATTGGCAATCATGATATTGGTGCGGTTCATCTGGTTCAAACCCTGAACCGCACCGATGGACAGGGGCCACCACCAGGAGATAATGGCATTGATGCTTGCAGGGTCCGGGTTTGCCTGCAAAAGCGACAGGACGTTTTCGCGCCCTTTCGATATCTGGTCGCTGCCGGACGTGCTGCCCGACATGAACGGGAGAACCTTCATGCGCGGCTCGAAGCTGGTCATCATCTCGAGTTGGGCTGCTTCCATATCGAACGGTTGGAAAAAGCCCTTATCCTCGGCGGTTTGAACGATATTGCCCTGTCGTTTCAGCGCATTCTGCACAAAATAGCCAAGCGCGGTGGCCAAGCCCCATGTGTCTTCGACAACAGACGGAGAATCTTTCACGGTCACCTGAAATCCAACCGTCTTGATGCCGCGGCGATGAGCGTCCTCGGCGATGTAAGCGGTCTCGGACTCTGTCGCGTAATTGCCCATGCAAAGCACGTCGATTCCACGATCGAGAAGCTGGCGCATAGCGTCGAGTTCGCTCTGTTTTGTCGGCTCGCCGCGAATGGTGACCACTTCGCCGCCATTATCGAGAACGGTCTTTACCATCGTACCCATGCCGCGCCGCCAAGGCTGGTTGAACGGGCCGTAGGTCAGAGGAATGCCGACTTTCACCTTCTTCCCGCCGCTAGATACCGGAATGTTTTCCGCACTGGCGATCGACGCGACACCGGCACCTGCGGCAAGCACTGCGCCACCCAGTGCCAACGACTGTATCAACGAACGCCGGCTGAATTCAACGTGTTCAAAAATCTCTTGAATATGTGGAATCTTCGTCATGCTACACACCTCCTCTGTGTTTATTTTATAGTTGTTATGCGATCGCTTTCCTGATGGCCTGCCCGGACATGACAAGCGAGAGCACCTGATCGTAGGTGCAGTCACGCGTCGGCCCTTCAAAAATCCTCTGCCCTTTGCGGATAACCATCGTGGTTTCGCTCAGGGACAGAATTTCGTTGAGCGAGGACGATATGACGATGATTGCAGCCCCATGCTCCGAGAGCCCCAGAATCGTCGCATAAATCTCCGGGATTGCTCCGACGTCCACACCGGAAGTCGGCTCGACGAAGATATAAATACCGGATTTCGACGACATCCATTTCCCGATCACGGCCTTCTGCTGATTGCCGCCGGACAAGAACTTCATTGTGCGTTCGGGCACGCGCGGATTGATATTGAGCTGGTTCATGGTTGCCTGTGCAAACGCCAGTTTGTGACCTGACCGGACCCAGGAAAGGCGACCGAAACGCCTTAGCACCGGCATCGCGATGTTATCCGCGACGCTCAGGTTCGGAAACAGCGCCTGCTTGCGGCGATCTTCCGGGATGAGAGCGATGCCGCTCTGTTGTGCAAGAGCGGGCGAACCAAGTTTACGTAGAGCGCCCGAGACCAGAACCTCGCCAGCATAGCCGGTCAATCCGCCCAGAATTTTTTCGACCTGCTCCATGCCCCCGCCGACAGGACCGGTGATGCCCAGCACTTCTCCAGCACGAATGGAAAAAGACAGAGACGACAATCGCGCATTGGATAGATTCCGAACCTCGAGAGCGACAGTTTGCCGGGCCAGTCCTTTGTTTCGAACTTCCAGATTTTTCTTCGACCGATCCACCATGAGTTCGGTCACACGCTCTTCGGTAATCTCTGATCGACCGAGTGTCGCAGAAACTCTCCCGCCACGAAGGATTGTGGCGCGGTCGCAGATTTTTTTCACCTCGTCCAACCTGTGTGAAATGTAGACGATCGTGATGCCTTGCGCCTTGAACCGCTCAATCAGCGTAAACAGAAGATCGACCTCGTTACCAGAAAGCCGCGCTGTAGGTTCATCAAGAATAATGAGTTTGTATCGCCGGTGAAAAAGCATCGCCAGCGTGACGAGCTGCATCTGGGCGGCGGTCAGATTGCGCGCCATCTCGTGAACATCCAGATCAAGACCGATCGTATCGACGATCTCCTGTGCCTTGCGGAATATGCCGGGGCGATCGATGAACACCCCGCCCGGCTCGTTGCCGAGCAGGATGTTTTCGGCAACGGTCAGACCGGTGACCATTTCCGCATCCTGATAGACCGCGCCCAGACCATATCCGTGGGCATCAATGGGGCCGCGAATGGACGCCACCTCCCCGTCGACCATGATTGTTCCGGCTGTCTGGGAATAAATGCCCGTCAAGATTTTGATAAGCGTCGATTTTCCAGCTCCGTTTTCGCCCAGAAGGCCGTGCACTTCAGCTCTTTCGAAACTTAGATCGACACCTTTTAGAACTGGAACTCCGCTGAAGTCCTTGGTCAATTGCCGAATTTCGACAATCGCGTTGCTCTGCGTTGCAGACATCACAGTGCTCCCTCAGATAAACTTGAGATGGATTTCTTCACGGTTGAGAAGAGCGTTGGCACCGACCGCCAGGATCAGAATCAGGCCGTTGGCAAGCTGGCGCGTTGCGAAGGGTATGCCCAGCATATTCATGCCGGCGCTCAGCATGTAGAGGAAGAAAACGCCGATCAAAGTTCCAAGAATGTGAGGTTTGCCCTTTCCGTAAATCGTCGCGCCCAGATAGACTGCTGCAAAGGATTCAAGCAGATATCCTTGTCCACCGACAGGCTGTGCCGAGGAGGAGATCGACGTGAGCAAAACACCGCCCATACCGGCAAAAACAGCAGACAGAATGAAGGCGGTGATGATCCAGAAATAGACCTTGATACCGGAATAATAAGCCGCCATCGGATTGTCGCCCACTGCAGTGATGTAATATCCCGCGCGCGTCTTCGTCGCCAGCAGATGGCCGAAGGCTGCGAGTATAAGCATGATGATGACGGGAAAAGCGATCCAGCCCACTCGACCCTGACCGATGAACCGGAAAGCAGTCTCACTGTAATCGACGGCGACTTGATAGCCGCCCGTTATGAACAAATTCATTCCACCGAGAACGAAGCTTACTCCGAGTGTGACAACGATGCCGGAAAGACGCCCGTAGGTAACGAGCAGGCCGTTTATAAGACCGATCAGACCGCTGACCAGAAGTGCCACAAGGATTGCCGCCGCCGGACCTGCAATCGGGATCATCAACGCAGTCACGATCGAGGCTGTGGTAACGGTCAGACCGATAGACAGATCGAAACTGCCCGCGACCACCACATAGGTGAGACCGATGGAGACGAGCGCGCTCACGATCATCGAAAACAGGATATTGTTGAAGTTTGCCACCGTGAAAAACCACGGGGACATGAACGAGAAAATGATGGCGACGGCGATGATAACGGTCAACGTGCCCCATTTTCTCAGGAACCGCAGGATTAATCTTTCCTGAGATTTTTGATCATGTCTTTTCGGGGCCGTATTCGCGCCAGACTTATCCGATGCCGTAACGATCGACATATTATTCCTCCGCTTATTTTGGAGAATTCTGGCCCTATGCACCTCGTTTCACGACGAAGCTCACCTCCAGTGGACCGTGGAAATCTCCCTTAATAAGATATATGTCCGCAATATTGTCAACAATAATTTCCGACAATATTGCGGACAATAATCTCTCGCTTTATCGCAGTGCTGAAAACCGGGTGGGCTCCAGCATCATATTGGTGATGGATGTGACGATAGGACCTTCACGCTCGCTTTCCTTTCGCTTGGCGGTCCAGTCCGGATCCGCCATGAAAGCATTCCAGACCTTCTGACGATGATCCATGCTGTCCCACGCGAGAATGTAATGCAGATCATGATTGGAAGGGCCAACCGCAACTGTCCAGAAGCCGACCTGCCGAATACCGTAGGTATCCCAGAATGTCAGCGTTGTTTCCTCGAACCGCTTAAGCAGATCCGGCAGCTTGCCCGGAGCGCAGTGATAAATCCGCATCTCGTAAATCACGATGCAATCTCCTTGGAAACGCTGAATTCCAGCTCCATCGCTCGGCGGAATTTATAAGTTTCATCGGCCTCGTCGATTTCCACATCATCCCATGTCAAGGCGGCGCCTTTTGCCACGGGCCGGGTTAGTTTGAGATGGCTTGCCAGCCCGATCGGCAGGCCGCCGATACTGAGACTGTCTGCGGCGGGCATAAGGCGCCCCCAAACCATAAAGCCACCTTCCCCATCGAGAACATCTCCCGGCCGGAGATCTTTTTTCGCCGTGGCCACGACATCGGCGACGAAAGCAGTGGGTTTACCCGTTGCTTCACCGCGGAAAAAGGCAGCGAAAATCGAAACGTTCAGTTCCAGTCCGATAAGGTGGAAAGGACGGTGGAGCGCGGCATATTCGCCACTCTTGTCGGTCGTAACGCCATATTCCTTGAAGCAGCGCTTTGTGTATTCATTGGGGGCCTTGAAGACCACGTAGACACCCCATCGGATGTTGTTAGGTATCACCGACCCGTCGCGATAGACGCTAGAAACAACCTCCACCTGACCGTGGTGGTGCAAGCCTCCCTCATGGCTGCCGACCTGTAGGGTCTCCGCCAGCTCCTCGGCAGAGCAAGGCGGGAAGAACAGCCCCTCCGGCGAAGGACGCAGCCCGGTCGCATTGGAGACAGCCGCCATTTCGATGCCGGATTTCGTACCGTCGATGAAAGAATTGAACATCTGGGCGTTCATGCCGCCCTTCTTGGCATCCTCTACCGCGACCCCCCGATTGGCCCAAACTGTGTCCGGTGTGGATTCGTGGAACGACGGAAGATAGCGCGTGCCTTTGCCAGCCGCCGCGATGTCAAATCCGCAGCTGCGTGCCCAGTCAACCATTTCGCATATGAGTGCCGGCTGATCGCCGTAGGCAAGCGAGTAAACCACGCCTTTGTCGTCGGCAAGCTTTGCCAGTAGCGGCCCCGCAAGCACATCCGCTTCGACATTGACCATCACAATGTGTTTGCCAGCGGCGATTGCCTTGCGGGCATGATAAACTCCGGCCGCCGGGTTGCCTGTAGCCTCGACCACGACGTCGATCTCATCAAGCGACGGCAGGTTATCCCAGCCTTCGACAAATGCGGTTCGAGCGATATCGTCCTCGTCCCATCCCACATTTCTGCAGGCCGTCTTCGCGCGCTCTGGCGAAAGATCTACGATGCAGACCACATCGATGCCTTCCGTCGTCGGCACCTGAGACAGGAACATCGATCCAAACTTGCCGGCACCAATCAGGCAGACACGCACAGGTGCGCCATTGGCAGCCGCATTGCGGGCCATTGCGGATAAATTCACGATATATTCCTCTGTTCTGAAAGTTAAGGGTTTCGCATCAGGGTCCGTAGACCGTAGCGGTCTATCCAAGCGAGACCTGCCACTGTTTTTTCAGCGGGCCGGTACTCACAGCCAACCCAGCCGGAATAGTCAGTTGCTTTGAGGCAGTCGAAAATTGCCTCAAAATCGAGCTCCCCGCTACCCGGTTCGGACCGCCTTGGCGTATCGGCAACCTGCACGTGCGCCACAAGTGGACGCAATGTCACAAATGTCTCGATCTCGTTTTCACCGGACCGGCGACAATGATAGAAGTCAAACTGAAGCCGAACGAATGGCGAATTCACACGTTGAACGATATCGGCCGCCTGTCTCTGCGTACTGATATAGTAGCCCGGAACGTCACGGGAATTGAGTGCTTCAAGAGTAAGCGTCAGTCCGGCTGACCTCGCCAGCCCGGCAGCCCATGACAGATTCTCCAGCAGAATGTCTTCAACCGCTTCGCGAGGCAAATCGGGATCTGGAACTCCGGTGAGCAGATGCACAAAACGGACGCCCAGCGGAAGAGCATAACTCAGCGCCTCATCCACACTTCGGCGAAACTCGTCTTGCCGTCCGGCGAGGCACGCTAAACCCTTCTCGTTTCTAGTTGGTTCGCCCACGGGCGAATTTACCAAAATCAGGTCGAGATTGTTGTCGTCCAACTGCTGCCTGATCTCGCTGATATCCAGACCGTAAGGGTAAAGGAGTTCAACCGCCCCAAACCCTGCCTGGCGTGCCGCAGCAAACCTTTCCATGAAGCCGTACTCTGTAAACATCATGGAAACGTTCGCGCACAGGCCAAACGGCCGCCCTCCTCCCGCGCGCCGCTCCACTTATTTCGGAGCCTCACCCATGAGGTCTTTGGCAGACAGGTGTTCCACCTCTTCATCACTTCCGGCGAAGGTTCGCGTTACTTTTGCCGAGCTGTAGATCCACAAGATCCGCATGGGCGCATCGCCAGTGTTGCGGAAAGCATGAACCAGACCCGCAGGGATATAAGTGCTGTCGTAGGGGACCAGCGGAGTGATCTTTCCATCAACTTCGACCTCTCCAATCCCTTCGAGTAACGTCACTTGCTCATCGCAGTTGTGGATATGAAGTGGCGCTCCTCGGCCTTTGGGATAGACACTCATACCGGTGGTAAAAAGCGCACCGGGCGAACTCATGTGCGTCACCAGTGGCGTCGTCTCTATTCCGCTTCCGCGCTGGATGCGCTTGATATCGTCCACCTTTAGAATGGTAACATTAGCTCCCATGTTTTCCTCCAGATATTCAAGATAAGATGTGTGGTTTTCAGCGACCCCAACCGCCATGGGCTGCCCGGAAGGCATCAAGCGCCGGCTGCATGTGCGCTATGCACAAGCGCGTAAACTCTGCCCTGTCGCCAGCCTGCAATGCATCGATCATGGCCGTGTGCTCGTCGATCGAATTTCTCGCCAGGTTAGGCAGACCTATAGCGTAACAGTGGATTGATGCGGTCTTTTGCCAGTAATTTTCAATATCGGCGGCAAGAAAGCGGTTCCCGCAAGCTCCAAACAGCGTGGCATGGAACTTGTCGTTTTCAGATGCCGCACCGGCAAGGTCTCCAGCTTCGATACAGCGCAAATAGCCGTCGTTGATTTCCTTCAATCTGGAAACGAGATCTTCGCTTCCTGGCATGGGAATGCGCTGGGCAGCAGCTGTCTGAAGAAGTGTGCGCATTGCATACAGCTCGTCCACCTCATCGACACCGTAATCCGAGATTACGACGCCGCGATTAGGACGCTGCTGCACAAGGCCAAGCCGCGCAAGATCGTCAAGCGCTGCGCGTATGACGTAACGTCCCACGCCAAACCGCTCCGTGAGCTCACCTTCCAGCAATCGCTCACGCGGACGAAGTCGCCCAAAGATAATATCAAGCCGCAGAGCTTCGAACACGTCTTCCCGTCCGACGTCAGCCTCGTTCGAGTTTTTCATTTCTCTCATGTCTGGCCCATCTTTCATGTCAGTTTCCAATCAATAATGACAGCCAACATCTATGTCAATTATTTTGTTGACATTGATGTTGGCGTTATCCATTTTCACTTCATCGGAACGGGATCGTGCCGATTTCCTACTCAATAACTTAGAATATTGTCTCCGGGGAGTTACCGTGACTGTTTTCGATTTCTGCGTGATTGGAGGTGGCATCGTCGGGTTGGCGACAGCCCATGAACTTCTAACTCGTACCAATGGTGCCAAAGTCATCGTTATTGAAAAGGAAACCGCGCTGGGATCCCACCAGACCGGACACAATAGCGGCGTGATTCATGCCGGCGTCTACTACAAGACTGGCAGCCTGAAGGCGCAACTATGCGTTCAGGGCGCCAAGGCCACCAAGGATTTCTGTCTCGAGTACGGTATTCCGTTTGCAACACCAGGAAAACTGATCGTCGCCACGGACAAGCTCGAGCTGGAGAGGATGAGAGCGTTGAAAATAAACGCTGAAGGGAACGGAACGGTGGTGGAGGAACTCGACACCGTCGCTCTCAGACAATGCGAGCCTGAGATTGCGGGCGTTGCGGCTCTAAGGGTCAAATCGAGCGGTATCGTCGACTACCAGAAAATCTGCATTCAGCTTAGCAATTTAATCAGGCAGGCAGGTGGAGAGATAGTTTTTGGCGACGAGGTGACCGCCCTTAGAGAAACCTCTGACGAAGTGGAAGTCGTTTGCCGCAACAAAACCTATCGCTCGCGAAAAGTCATCGCCTGTGCCGGGTTACAAGCAGACAGGATCGCGCGGCTGTCTGGCGTAGGCGGCAGTTTCCGTATCGTCCCCTTTCGCGGTGAATACTATAAAGTCCGGGAGGAAAAGAAGATCGGTGTCACCCACATGATCTATCCCGTTCCAGACCCCGCATTACCTTTTCTCGGCATTCACCTGACGCCCACCATCCATGGCGAAATGACGGTAGGACCGAACGCCGTTCTGGGCTTTTCAAGAGAAGGGTACCAAAAGCTATCCTTCAACCTTCGCGATGCACTCTCGATAGCATCTTTCAGCGGATTCTGGGGCGTGGCGCGCAAGAACTGGCGAACAGGGCTGGAAGAATTCAGCAACTCCATCTCCAAGGCGAAGTACATGCAAAAATGTCAGAAATATTATCCAGATCTCGTGTTGGAAGATCTGGTCCCCTATCGCGCAGGCATTCGCGCGCAGGCAATCACCGCGAAGGGCGATCTCCTTCATGACTTTTTGTTTCTCAACACGAAACGGACGCTGCATGTGGGTAACGCTCCCTCCCCCGCAGCAACTTCGGCTATTCCGATTGCCCGAATGATCGCCGAGCGAATTACCAACTGAGATATAATGCCGGGAAGAATCCCTTCGGTACGGCATAGACAGCAGAGGAGGAAGAGCGATGACAGCCGAGGCAGCGCAAGAATCGTTCGATTACATTATCATTGGTGGAGGATCGGCGGGATCGTTGCTGGCGGAGCGGCTTTCGGAGGATGGTCGCTCTCGAGTGTGTGTGCTGGAATCCGGCCCGACGGACTGGCATCCTTTTGTCAGCATCCCGGCAGGATACATAAAGATCCTTTTCGACCCCAAGATGACATGGGGGTTTCCGACCGAAGCAAGCGCCGGGACCAACAGCCGCTCGATCGTTCTTCCGCAGGGACGTATGCTTGGCGGGTCAAGCAGCATAAATGGTATGGTCTATAGCCGCGGGCAACCGGGTGACTTTGACGAATGGGCAAGGCGCGGGAATGCAGGATGGGGCTATGATGACATACTGCCCTACTTCAAGCGCACCGAGAGACGTATCGGCGATGGTGATGACAGGTATCGAGGTCGTACGGGAGCGTTGCCGGTTACCGACCTGGATGGCGACTATCCATTGTGCGAAATTTTTGCAGACGGGGCGGAAACGCTGGGTTTACCACGCAACCGCGACTACAATGGCGCAACACAGTTTGGCACCGGATATTCGCAGCGTGTCATTTACCGCGGCAGGCGCGTCAATGCCGCAACCGCTTTCCTCAAGAAAGCTCGCAAACGGCCAAACGTCGAAATCCGCACGCACACCCATGTCACACGTATTCTTTTAACCGGTAAACGCGCAACGGGCGTCCGGTATCTGAAAGGTGGCGAGGGAGGGCAGCCTGTGGATATCCACGCCACACGCGAAATCATTCTCAGCGCCGGAGCGATCAACTCCCCGAAAGTTCTGCAACTTTCGGGCATTGGCGATGCAGGATTGCTGAACGGCCTCGGCATTTCCGTCACGCATGACCTGCCGGGTGTTGGCGAAAACTTCCGTGATCACTATGCTGCGCGACTGGTCGCCCGCGTCAAGAATATCCCGACCCTCAACAGTCGTGCCAGAGGCATTCCGCTTGGCTTGGAAATCCTGAAATGGGCGCTGGGTCGGCCAAGCATCATTTCCGTCACGCCTGCAATGTTCTACGCCTTTGGCAAATCCTCGCCGGAACTCGATGCACCTGACATTCAATGCTCGTTTACGCCAGCGAGCTACAAAGAGGGTTATCTGGGCGTTCTCGAAGATTACCCCGGCGTTACCTGCGGGCCGTATCAACAGCGACCGGAAAGCCAGGGTTACGTTCGCATTCGCGCCACCGAGCCATTCGAAAAGCCTGTCGTTCAACCGAATTATCTCGCCGATCCTCTCGACCAAAGAGTAATCGTGGCCGGGATCAGGATTGCGCGAAAGCTTTTAACATCCCCCGCCATGCGGCCCTATTTCGACTGCGAGGAAATCCCTGGACCGGATTGCCAAACCGACGAGGAACTTCTGGATTTTGCCCGGAGCAAGGGATCGACCGCTTACCATCTGATCGGAACTTGCCGCATGGGCAAGGCCGATGACCATTTGGCCGTCGTAGACGATCAGTTGCGGGTGCATGGCATTTCTGGACTTCGGGTCGTCGACGCCTCCGTCATGCCGACAATGCCATCCGCCAATACCTACGCCAGCACCCTTATGATTGCGGAAAAAGCCGCCGACATGATCCGCGGACTCGCGCCGTTGTCCCCCGTTATCTAGTTCCAATCCGATTTCATGCCTATACAAAGGAAAAACCCGTGACCCACGTATACAACCAACCCTCTTTGTTCATCGACGGAGAGTGGATTGAAGGCGGCGACCGCGAACTCTCCGCTGTCGTCAACCCAACCGATGGCTCGGAGCTGGCACGTATGCCCAGAGCCACTGCCGCCGATCTCGACCGCGCACTGGAAAGCTCGCAAAAGGCCTACAAACTCTGGCGTCATGTGTCGGCCTACGACCGGGCAAAAATCCTCCGCAAAACGGCGGAACTCATCCGCGAGCGCCGCGACGATATCGCCGTACAGATGACGCTTGAGCAGGGCAAGGTTAATGCGGAGGCCCGAATGGAGGTCGATGCCGCAGCCGATTTCTTCGAATGGTATGCCGAAGAGGGCCGCCGCGCTTATGGCCGCATCATTCCGCCGAGGGTTAAAGGCGCGCGCCACATCGTCCTGCGTGAACCCGTGGGGCCTGTTGCGGCATTCTCTCCCTGGAATTTCCCGGCTGTTGCCCCTGCCCGCAAGATCGCGGCGGCTCTCGCCGCTGGCTGCACATGCATTGCAAAACCATCGGAAGAAACACCGAATACGGCTCTGGCGATTGCCCGCGCTCTGGCGGACGCCGGACTTCCCGCAGGCGTGCTCAACGTGGTGTTCGGAAACGCGGCGATGATTTCGGAAACATTGATCCGCTCGCCAATCATCAAGAAAGTAACGTTCACCGGCTCGACTGGCATTGGACGTCATATCGCGCATCTTGCCGCCGAGGGGGTAAAGAAAATCTCTCTGGAGCTTGGAGGGCATGCGCCGGTCATCGTCTTTAATGACGCGAACCCCAATGCGGTCGCACTATCGGTCGCTTCCAAAATTCGCAATGCGGGCCAGGTTTGCGTGTCTCCTACCCGATTTATCGTGCAGGAAGATCGATACAAGGAGTTTGCAGCAACGTTGTCCGAACGTATCGAAAGCATCAAGGTCGGCAATGGTCTTGACGAGAACACCCAGATGGGGCCGGTCGCCAACGATCGCCGCCTTCAGTCTATGGAGGATTTGGTGTCCGATGCGAGAGCGAAAGGCGGGAAAGTTGCGGCTGGCGGAAAGCGGATTGGCAATCAGGGCTACCATTTTTCCCCGACTGTCCTGACCGACCTCCCGGCCGATGCCAGAATTCTGTCCGAAGAGCCCTTTGGCCCCATCGCCACCGTCACACCGTTCAGGCATTTCGATGAAGCAATCGCGGAGGCTAACCGCCTTCCATTCGGCTTGGCCTCCTATGCGTTCACAAGCTCGGTTGCAACGGCCACAGATGTCGCGGACTCCATCGAGAGCGGCATGATCGGTATCAATAGCTTTGCAATCTCGATGGCTGAAACGCCGTTCGGAGGTGTAAAGGACAGCGGCTATGGATCAGAAGGCGGCCCGGAAGGGCTTGATGCCTATCTGACAACCAAATTCATCGCTCAGCACCCGTGAAGTGTCGGGTGGACGGCTTTCATATCCGCCCTCCCTGACAACTATTCGGCGCCCCCCGATGACCATGAAGCACGATTTCAATGCTGAACTCCATGCCAGGCCGTCGATCTATTTTGTCGGCCCGGCACTGGTGGAGCATATCGCCATAATGCCCGCGGCTCCATCAAGGCCATTGCCTTGTGTTATCCAGGAGCAGATTGCCGGAAGTCCCGACGTGCGGACCCAAGTGGAACATCACACCGAATTCGTGACCGTAACACGCGTTATCCAATTGGCTTCAGTACCTGAGACATGGCCCGAACTCACACTCACGGAACAGGAAACCCTGAAGATTATAGGGTTGGACAGCGGAACGCTTGTTAATCGTCTCGCGCTGCTGGTGTTGGAAAATGGACCGGCTGAACTGGGCATGACCCTGAAAGCCTTCGGTCTGGGCGATACGGCCGCATCCGAGGTCGGGAACGGAGACGCCAGAATTTGCTCCAACTTTCGTGTCCAGCCCGACAATTCCAGCCGTATTATTCTCTTCAACGCCCAACTCAACGCATACCGGTTGGGACGGATGGTAAGGCGTCTGTGCGAGATCGAAACCTACCGCGCGATGGCATTACTTGCGCTACCTGAGGCGCGGTTGCTTGGTCCCATGCTGGCGTCCTACGACACGCAGTTGACGGCGTTGGCCAATCACAATGCGACAGTCGGAAGCGATGGCCACCGCGCGCTGCTGGACGACATCTCGCGCCTCTCCGCACAAATCATCTCGGCCGCGGCCCGCACCCGCCATCGGTTCGGAGCAACGGCTGCATACGCCAAAATCGTGGAAGAGCGGATCAAGGAACTCCGAGAGAGCCATGTTCCCGGTTTTCAGAGATTTGGTATTTTCGTTGATCGCCGCTTCAAGCCGGCTATCAGGACCTGTGACGCAACAGCCCTGCGGCTGGATCAACTGTCCCACGCCACTATGCACCTCATCGATCTGCTCCAGACGAAAATCCAGGTCGAGGTCGAGTATCAGAATGCCGTCCAGATCAAAGCAATGGCTGAACGTGCTGCTGTTCAGCTGAAAATCCAGCGTGCTGTCGAGGGATTTTCGATTATTGCGATTACCTATTACATAATTGCCTTGTCAAAGGTCATAATCGAGGCGCTGGAACATGCAGGATTGCATCTCCATCCAATGGCGTTCCTGACTTTCATTCCCGTTGCCTTGTGCGCGGTTGCCCTTGCGATATTCCGTGTCAAAAAGGCTTTGAAAGACTGATACATATGCCGCTTGCAACCCTCGGACAGAGGTCGACTGAACACCTCTAAATCGTACGCGCCCAAGCAATCATCCTCATATCTGCCATCATACCGCTCGCTTGAAGCGGAGAAATCCCGCTCAGGGGTAACCTGACCGGGATTTCCTTTCAGCTTGTTTTCAGGGCGCTTCGTTGTTTACATCCACAACATCTTGCGGCGAAGGTCGATATCGTTGGCGATCTTGCTGGAGGCAACCTCATGCAACACACGGCCCATTTCCAGCACGATCGTTCTGTCCGACAAGGCAAGTGCCAGATCGAGATTATGATCGACGATCACGATCGACAACACGTCCCTTAGTTTGTCGAAGGTGATGAAGAGCTGCTCAACGACAGCAGGTGCAAGACCTTCAAAGGGCTCATCGAGCAGGAGGATGCGGGTATCGCCCGAAAGTGCACGCGCGACGGCGGCCATCTGCTGCTCCCCGCCGGACAGACGGTCAGCGGCCGTATCCAGACGTTCGCCAAGGCGCGGAAAATATTCGAGGATCTGTTCCATCGACCAGTGGTTCCCCTCACCCGTCTGACGGCGAATTCTGCCCAGTTCCAGATTTTCGCGGACAGTCATGCCAGCGAACAATCCGCGACCCTGCGGCACATAACCAACTCCTTTTCGCGAAATTTGCGCGGATGAAAGGCCCGCCAGTTCACTGCCAAGCAGGCGGATGGACCCCAAAGACGGTTTGACGATACCGGTCAGCGCCTTCAGCAGAGTGGACTTTCCAGCCCCGTTTCGGCCCAGCAATGCAAGGATTTCTCCTTTATGAACATCGAGCGAGATATCGTGCAGGATGTGGCTCTTGCCGTAATGAACATTGACCTTCTCGAACTGTAGCATCAGATCGGTTCCGGCCTGTCCCTGCCGGGAAAGGGCGGCCACCGCGGACGTTCCGGAGCCAATATAGATCTCCTGAACCTTCTTTGAACTCCGCGCGTCCTCAACGCTGCCATCCAGAAGTACCTGCCCCTCGGCCATCACGGTTACGTGGTCGGCAAGTTCGAAAACGCGATCAATATCGTGTTCCACGAGCAGGACGGGAATGTTTTGCGACACCTCCTTGATAAGATTGCCCACCCGTTCACGTTCGGCGACGGAAAGGCCTGCGAGCGGCTCGTCCGCCAGCAGTATGCGCGGTTCGGTTGCCAGCGCCAGTCCGAGATCCAGTAGGCGTTGCCCTCCATAGGACAGTGATCCCGCCGTTGCTTCCTCCATGCCTGCGAGGCCGACCCAGGTGAGAATCTCTCCGGTCTTGGCATTGACCTTCGATAGCCCATCGCGATCCGCAATCAGACCGAACCTTTCCTCACTGTGTGCCTGCACCGCAAGACGCATGTTTTCGAAGACGGATAGCTCTGGAAAAAGGTTTGTGATCTGGAACGAACGGCCAAGGCCCAAATGCGCGATTTGGTTAGGCGATTTGCCCGATATCTCCTGCCCCATCAAAAGCACCTTGCCTGCCGTGGCTGGTAAAATGCCGGTCAGCAAATTGAATGCCGTCGTCTTGCCCGCCCCATTGGGGCCAATGAGAGCATGGAGCGTTCGGTCCCGAACGGCGACGGAGACACCATCGACCGCCTTGAACCCTCCAAACTTCTTCACGATACTGTCTGCTTCAAGAACCGCACCCTCGGCAGTCGACTGCGGCTTTAGCCCGGCTGGAAGGGGATGTTTCTCCGCTCGCCGTCCGGCCATTGCAGCAACGCCATCCGGTTCGGGGAAAAATCGAGCCCGGACCTGCGCTCCTATACCGATGATCCCGCCCCGTGCCCCAAGCACGAAGGACAGAAAGATCGCGCCGAACCAGAAAAGCCAGTTTTCCGTATATATCGACAGATATTCCCTGAATATAATATAGAAACAGGCACCGATAGCTGGACCGAGAAACCCGCGCATCCCCCCGATGACGACCATTGCAAGCAACTCGCCAGAGAAAACGATAGACATCGGCTCGGCAGATGTGAAGCGATTCTGGTAAAGTAGCAGTACACCGGCAAGTCCAGTGATGCTTGCCGATATCACGAACGCGATCAGCTTGTAGCGGAACACGTCATAGCCGAGAGCTTGGGCGCGCCCTTCATTTTCACGGATGGCAACGAGAACAGATCCCACGGGGGAGCGGACAAACCGAAGCGCAAACGCCAGCCCCAGCCAGGCGATAACCGCCACGGCGATGTAATAGCTGCTGTTGCTTTCCAGAAAAGCCGGACGCTCGATTCCGCCAAGGCCGTTCTCTCCGCCCGTGACATCCGTCCACCGGTAGGCGAGTTGAAATGACATCGCCGACAATGCGAGCGTCATCAGAGAAAAGTAGACGCCTCTTCTGCGAAGCATCAGCGTGCCGACCAGCAGTGCGAGCAGTGCAGTGCACCCTACGGCGAGAACGGCGGACGCCAGCATGCTGCCGTTGTTCATCGACAAAGCTGCAAGGCCTGCAACATAAGCGGAAAGCCCGAACCATGCTCCATGGCCGAATGAGACCAGCCCGGTATACCCGGCCAGAATATTCAAGCCGGTTGCAGCAAGTGCGAAAATGACCAGTTCTGTGGCCGAATTGGTTCCGAGCCCGAGAAACTCCATGACAAAAGGCAGCACCAGGAGCATCGCCGCGAACGTAGCGAGAAGTTTGTTGTTGTGCATTGGAAAATACCTATTCGAATCTGGTGATGCGTTCGCCCATCAGTCCACGCGGGCGGATAAGAAGAACCAGGAACATCAGAAGATAGATCGCCAGCATCGAGTATTGGGAAAACCCGATTGCGATCATGAAACCCTTGACGATGCCCACGAGCAGCGCCGCGATAACCACACCCCAGAACGAGCCAAGGCCACCGATCACAACAACTACGAAGGCCGCTGTGCCAACCTCTGCTCCCATTAGCGGATGGACTGGCTGGATCGGGGCCAGCATAACGCCCGCAAGGCCCGCGATACCGATTGCGATCGCCGACACACTGGTGAGGTATGGTCTGAGCGAAATACCAAGGGTGCCGAGAATATCCGGGTTCTGGACCCCTGCCTTTACGATGCGGCCAAACGCGGTCTTGTTCAGCAGCACCCAGACAAGGGCGACCATCATCAGCGCAACGCAGATCAGGAACGTCCGGTAACGTGAATAAACGAAGTCGCCGAGGAAAAACTGGCCGCGCAAAGCGTCTGGAATGGAGTATGCGTGCGGCGCAGAGCCGAAATACCATCGCAACGATTGCTCGATCATCATCGACAGACCGAACGTCAGGAGCAATGAGTAAAGCGGATCGATGCGATAGAAACGCTTGAAGAGCAGGCGTTCGACGAGGGCACCGAGAGTACCGACCAAAAGCGGTGCCACGATCAGGGCGCCAAAAAATCCGAGATAGGGCGTCAAGACCAGCGCGAGATAGGCACCAATCGCAAAAAACGCACCGTGGGCAAGGTTGACGATGCCACCCAGTGAGAAGATCAACGACAATCCCAGTGCGATCAGCAGATAGTAAACGCCATCAAGCAGGCCATTTAGAAGCTGAGAAACGAAAAGTAGTACGGACATTACAAACTCCGCTTGCAATCAGACTACCGCAGCGAACATGCGTTCACCGCGGTAGAAAAGAATCTCGGACTTCCAGATCAGGTAAACTGGCAAACACCCCCGACGGCGTCGCGACGCAAATCGGCAAGGTTGGCGTTAGGACCTGGGACAGGGTCGGACGTCGTAAAAATGTCCCACTCATTGGTGGCGCTTGTTGGAGCGACCGCCGTCACCGTGTACATTTCTTGCAGAAGTTGATGCGAGCCGGGGTCGAAACGCCCCTTGCGCGCCTTCAGGATATCGAACTCCGTGCCCGGGTTCTCAAAGTAAGCGATCAAGGTCTCGGTCTCGGTTCCGCCAGTCGCCTTAATTGCCTGCGCGGCGATATGGGTCGCGATGTAATCCGTATATGCCTGGTTTTCAGGCGGTTTTCCGTAGCGATCCTTGAAGGCCTTCACGAAGGCCTGCGAGCCTTCTGTCTTGACCTGATGCGTCCAGATGCAAGGCCAGGTGCCCTTGAAGTTTTCGATACCTGCAGCCCAGGCAAATGCGCTATTGTAGTCGAAGCCACCCAACGGGATATCCATCCCGAACTCGCCGTATTGCTTAAAGAAGGTTGCAGCGCCTGCTCCGGCGAGGTTCAGGATAATCAGATCAGGTTTCGCTGCGCGGATTTTCAGAAGGTAGGACGAGTAATCCGTTGTATCCGTGGGAATGAGCTCATCGCCGATCGTTGCGCCGCCGTTGCGCTTCAAAAACGCCATGGCTCCGTTGCGCAGATCGTGCCCGAAAGAATAATCGGCGCTGAGCATGTACCACTTCTTGCCCTTTACCATGTCGTGGTCGAGGAAGTCCTGACCAACAGCGTTGACGTTCATAATGTTATGAATTTCGGTATGGAACATGATGCGCTTGCAATCCTTCCCGCGAAGGAAGTCGGAGTTAGCGCCGGTGTTGATGAAAATCTTGTTCGCCCGCTGGCAGACCTGCGAGATGGACAAGGCCGACGCCGACGAAGCTTCGCCAATGATCATCACCGCCTTGTCACGCTCGATTAACCGCTCCGCCTTCGTCGTGGCGGTTTGAGGATTCATGGAGTCCTCTTTAATGAGCTTGATTTCGCGTCCGTTCACCCCGCCCGTCGCATTAATTTGCTCAACTGCCAGATCTTGCGCCATGACGGCAAGGTCACCGAGAGGACCAAGCGGTCCTGTTCGCGGGGTCAGGTGTCCAATAATGATAGGATCGGAAGCAGCCCTCAGAATTGAAGGCGTAGCCAACGCACCAATAGTGACAACCGCACTTGTCCTTAGAAAATCTCTGCGACCTAGAAAATTCTCGCCCATTCTGTTCTCCTCCCAGAGCCGACATAGTGCAATGCTCGCACACGAGAGGACTATGACGAACCTCAGAACATTGTCAACATTTTAATGGACATTATCGTTGACGTCGTATGCGTGTACTTATCCCACCATTGATGCGAAGGCTCCAATGCATGAGCAGACTTTTTTGAACCTCCAGCCTCGCCCCGCAACCAGGCGCCGAGCGCGCTGCGGCTGATCTGCACAGATTGCTCGATGGCAGAGGTCAGAACAAGATGGGGTTGTTGCCGCCCTCCCCAGACGGCATCGCAGTGTGCCAGAGTTGTGATCCTGAAAGGTCACACAGCGGAGAGGACGGCAAATGAAGAATATAATGATCGAGGTTGATCTGGCAAAAAATGTTTTACAGCTCCACGGGGCGTTGATGACGGGCGAGGTGCTGTTTCGCAAGAAGTTATCGCGCGGGCAGTTTCTGTGTTTCATGCAGAGCCAGCCGACGGCTGTTGTCGTCATGGAGGCTTGCGGCAGCGTCCACTACTGGGCACGCGAGTTGATGTCGCTGGGCCATGAGGTCAAGCTAATCGCACCACAATATGTGCGCCCTTTCGTGAAGCGTCAGAAGAACGACGCTGCGGATGCGGAAGCGATTGTTACTGCGGCACGACAGCCGGAAAGGCGTCACGACACGAAAGTGTCGGATCTGTCCGACATTTGAGAACATATAGAAATCACGGGGCGAGTATTCCGGTGGTTTGCATATGAACACAGCCCGACGCACGTCGGGCGTGGTAGCGATTGAAGATCAAGAGCCCCTTGGCTCGCAGCCACCAGATTTTTGTTGTATCCGGGAATTAGAGAGCGTCCACATCGTGTGTCAATCATGCCTCCGGTATGGATTGCAAGCACCAGATGACGCCTTGTTGTGTTCAGCCGCGGAGGGTTGGGTAATCCCACCGCTCTGCTAAACGATTCCGAGCATCCTTGAGAACCTGGTCGTAATCGGCCTTGAACGGAGTGATAAGCTGCTTCTCAAGGTCAGCAAGCAAGCCGTGCAATACAGCGCATTCAGCGGTGCTTTCGAAGCACGTATTGTCCGGTGTGTTAGTCGTTTTCTGATCACACCAACGAGAAAGAAGTTCGAAAAGCACGAGTGCCTCGTCCGGGCTCAGGTGAATTTCTGCATCATCCGATTTTGCGTTTCGATCTTTCATACAGACAGAATGGCAGTAGGTATATAAACTCGCGAGGGGGGGACGAGGCGTGAAAACGCGGGGATCGAACATCTTCTGCTAACGGTCTGGACGACTGGCTTTGGGAACGTTTCTTCCGTCACAATGGTGGTGCTGATGTCATCCGGCAGGGACTGGCCGGCAACGACCTTAGCTGTTTCGGATCACGGTTGTGATTGCCATCCACCCAAACGACGAATGCGTTCACTGTCGTATTCCCAATCACTGCCGATTCCTACGTCAGATTTCTCGCCGCAAAACAGTGAGGAATTCAGAAAAGTCCACAGCGATGCGATGCAGGTAATTGGTACGAATTTGATTCCGGGTCCGGCTCTTCCGACCAAGCCCAGTAGTAAATATAGCCCTTGTCTGCCCCACTCAGCGAGACGACGATGCGGTCGTAGTTGGCAACCATTGCGATCGGTAGGAGGTTGCGCGGCAGCAGTTGGGCCAGAGATATCTGTTCATATTCGGATGCGTAGCTGGTACTGCCATCGGATTTCACTGGGAAAAATTCGGTTATCCAGCCTGCGACTTTGCGGTCCTCTGTCTCGAACACCACGTTCTCGTTGGGAATCTGGTCTCTGAGCAATGCCTCTCGCAAATGATCTGGCAATTCCAGTGCAAACTGAAGCTCGAATTGCCGGATTGCCTTCTCCATGTCCATCTCGCTCTCGCATTCGGTAGACGTACAAATGTCGGCTTAATTTTGGGCCGAGATTCTCTTCGCAAGGTAGTCATTCTATCGCTAGTTGGATCGATTTGAGGCAGCTTCGCCGGCTTGGTGTTTTACTATTCGCAGCATGGGTTCCCCATCCAACTCGGCGGCCTCGAACCGAGCGAGGAGGTCGTACGAGGTGATGGCCCCGTCCGCGTCGAAGCGTTTTCCGTGGACGACGAGATATCCCAGCCCGAACATGGTAAGAAGAGCCTCCGTCGCATTACCCGTTGATGTATCGAGGAGCAAATTCGTCTGACTTCGCATTCATCCTCCCCGTACCGGTGTCGTCAGATAGAGCGGCCTGACGGCATGCCAAAAGCCGGCCTTGTCGGGATAAAATCGCCAAAACCGCAGGTAAGCCGCCGCGCATTGGATTCATTCCGCTGCCTTGATAATTTTCACTCAATGCGCTTGAGGGATTGAAAAAGTGCCGTCTTCAGTGTGTGTGATAGCGCATTCGCTCGATTTTCGCGACAATTCGATTTTACGCCAGTCATCAGAGCAATGATTTCACGAATTGCCTAGAGTAGTGTCAGCCCGGATATGATCCCAATTCCATCCATTCCCGCCTTCTTTTACGTTCTGCTGCTGGTCTCCGCCATATCGGCGCTTATCTTCGTATCATGGCTCGCAGTCCTCGGCGTCTGGCGCGGCGCGCGAAGGGCGTTTCGGGCTCGACTGTGGTTCACCCTGCCCCTCTTGATGCTACTCGCCCTGTCATCGACATTCGTCCTGTCCTTCCTCTATCGAGGTTATCTCGCGGATGCGGATATGAAGCGCGAGGAGGAGGCGCGGAATATCACCTTGGAAAAGCCGGCTATGGTGGCCGGAATTGCGATGCCGGCAGGAACCCGTTTGCACGGCATAGCGCCAGGTGATCCGGAAGCTTTCGATTCCGCCGATTTTCCCGTTCCAACCCCGGTCAACGGGATTGCTGCGGAGAGCCTCAGCCGTAATCTCTATCCGGATGTCGATACCGCTACTTATAAGGCCACCTCGATGCAGGTGACCCCGGCCTCCGACCAGCATGTCGATGGTTGGCTTTGCGGGAAAGGGAAGCCGGTGGCGTTCGAACTCGAAGCCGGCGAGGCCTTCTTCAATTCCTGCACGCTCGGCGCAGCTAATCGACTGGAAAGTCTGGAAATCCCAGCCGGTGCGAAACTGATGACGCTTGGAGCATCCCGCGGCTGGACCGTTTTTCTTGCGCCCGAGACTACAGTGACGGTGCGTGGCCTGCCTTTGCAGGGCGCCCGGATATTTGTCTATCGCGACCGTCATTTAGCGGGTTTCACCGAAGCGGCGCTCGCTACGGACCTGCGTCTGGGCGGGGTCGCATATCCTGCCGGCACGCGCATCCGTTCGAAGGAATGGACGTCACCCGGCCGGGATTCCGATAGTTTGATCCTGAGCCCGGTAAGAGGCCAGGTGGCAAAGCCTGATGGCCAGCCCGATGTTTCGTTTGGAATCTCGATTGTGCAGACGGTGGCCGGCCAGATGCTGGCCATCTTGCCCAACGCCAAGGCAGGCATTCTGGATTTCGAAGAAATCTCGGTGGACAGTCCGGCGAATTGACGCCGCCAAAACGACAACGCCTTGCTTGTTATGGTTCAACCTGACAGGTAGCTTCGGCAGTGTTTTTCCATTGTTCCGCGATTGCACCCCAAATATTCCAAAGCAGCCCCAAACATATCAGCCCGCAAGTGATGCCCAGGATAAGGGAGCCGCGACGCCTGAAACGGTAGAAGAATATCGCACCGGAAATTCCATATTCAGCCATTGCAGGGACGGCAAAGAGCAGAACAGAAGCCGGCCCGTCACAATCGATCCCATCGATGCCAATCGCACGATACTCGTTTGCGGTTCCCACTATGCCTATGAAAGCCACGGGGAACACCGCAATCAGAACGGCGTAGCCGAGCAGTTTTGGGAGGTTTGGCAATTTTATCCTCTACACTCTACCTCGGGATGCAAGGGTGCGACGCACCTCGGCATTGAGCTCAGCCATCCAGTCTTTGGCGCGACTGTCCCGGGCGAGCAAAGCCATGACCTTGCCGATGTCAGACGGCGACTGTGCCGCGACCTGATCGATAGCGGTTTCGGCCAAGGAGGAAAGCCTTCCGGGTGTCAATGGCAATGGGAGAAACGAATCGAGTGACAGTGAAGCGTCCTGATATTGCGTCAGCCCACTGGTGCTGAATTCGAGTGTTCCTTCGATCCTGAGCGCAATGGTCTCCTTATCCATATTTCCAAATGACAAGCGCTTGGTGAGGAAGATGACATGCACGCCGAACAGGCAGATGCTTCCGTCTACGTAGCCTGGTTCAGGATTGAGAGGAAACTCGAAGGTCTTGCCGGCCAAAGCCGGAAAATCAGTAAGGTCAAGATCAATTTGATCGCATTGGAGCGACGTATCGTGCAATTCCCCATCGAACTCAAACGGAGCCAATCCGATAGAGATGGCTGCGAGCCCAAAAGGTCCCCGATTGGCGGAATACCATCCTTTTGTCACCTGGATCGCCTGAGAGGGAAATTCCACCAATTGGCGCGGCAAATGACAACAGCCATTCGCTATTCTTTCATCCAATATGAAATTACCCGAATGCTGTTCGGGGTCTTCCAATGGATGGTCAATCTGAAATCCGGCAGCTCCCAGCGGTGGATGCCATGCTGATTAACTCTCGTGGGCGGCCCCAATTTTGCCTCCGCATCGGCCACCGTGTCGGAGAAGGTCAAGCCCTTCCATATCGGCCCCCCGTAGCTCTCATAGCCTTCCTCATTCCCCCAGAAGGTACACTTCGTCAGCAGGAATGGGCCTTTGCCGTCATCTTGATATTCATGGTCGTACACCACGCCGGTATGCTTGAAATTGAGGTGAATACCCAACTTCGGAATCATAATGTCATAGCTGTCCAATCCTTTATCCAGCGCGACAGCGTCACCCCAGACAATGCTGAAGGGCTCCACTATGGCGCTGCCAGCCTTGCTGTCGAATGGCTGCCTAAGCGCTGCTACGAAATCTTGCGGGAGGGGGTAGTCCATGGATTCTCCAATCTGCACTCGTCGATGTTCAAGGGGTAATTTTTCGTTGGCTTGCCGAGGCTGTTCTGATTTATCTCTCGATGTTTTCCGTCTTGAGAGCTTCATAGAGAGCAGTCTTGCCGATTTTCACGCGAGCAGCGGCTCCCCCGCACGTTGAGGCTAGTCGCCAGATGCTGGCGTGCCTTTGCGAGCTTGTCGGGTGTCACAACCGCCTGACGGCCGCCGCGCCGGCCACGTTCTTCCGCCGCTTGCAGCCCGGCCGCGTTCTCTCCCGGATCAGGTCGCGTTCGAATTGCGCGAGGGCCCCAAACAGATGGAACACCAGGCGACCGCCGGATGTGGTGTCGATATTCTCGGTGAGGGAGCGGAAGCCGACGCCTTTTGCTTCCAACTCAGTGACGATCTCGATCAGGTGTTTCATCGATCGGCCAAGGCGGTCGAGCTTCCAGACCGTCAGCGTATCGCCGTCACGCGCATAGCGGATTGCATCCGTCAGGCCGGGTCGATCGGTCTTCACTCCTGACGCCTTATCCTCGAGCAGCTTCTCGCAGCCTGCCTTCCTCAAGGCATCGAGCCGTATCCTGGTCTTCAGTCGAGACCCTTGCATAGCCGATCGCTGTCAAAAGGTGCGACTTGTCCGTTTTCTGGTTCAATACGGACAATGTCCGATTTGCCGTTAAATAGCAATATTTGCGGACAAAACTTGTGGGTTCCATCAAACGTCCGTTTGTCGGACAGGTATTTTCCAGTTCGCTGTACCTGCGCAACGAAATTGGAAGATCAGAGAATGGCACGAAGAGCACTATTGAGCGAGGCATGGTGGCAGCAGGCGACAACCATCCCGGATGACGATAGGGAGATCGCCAAACACTACACGCTGGACCGACCTGACCTCGACCTCATCATGCGGCAGAACAAGGCCTCGAACCGGTTGGGTCTTGCCTGTATTCTGGCAACGCTGCATTATCCGGGCCGGCCGCAGACGCGGCGCGAACATCTCGTCCTGTTTTTCGACCGAATGCAGATCCGACCGTTCGCTCCTTCGGATGTTCGGGCGCTGACCGGCTGGCTGACGCCAGCGGCCCAAACACTGCGCCAGGCCGACAAATTGGCGGACATGGTGGTGGAGGAATTGCGGCGTCGAAGAATCCTCCTCCCGACACGATCGGCGCTCGAAGCCATCATTCATGTAGCGATCCGGCGCGGCATCCGCATCGCTCACCGGGCTTTGGCTAGCGGGCTATCCGAGAGCCAGAAGCTCGTCGACAAACTTCTCGATGCACGTGAGGGGACGAGCCTGACTGTCCTAGCGTGGGCCAGAACACCAGCATTATCGCCGGCCGCCGTCAACCTCGACCGGATCGCCGAGCGCGTTCGCTTTCTGCGTTCGCTGAACCTGTCGGCGGCTTTGATGGAGCGCATTCCCGCCAAGGTCTTTGACGAATTTGCGGCCGAGGGCATGCGGATGAGCGCGCAGCATCTGCGCGACCTCAATCCCGAACGCCGGCACGCCGTCCTTGCCGCGACCTGACCGACTGCGCCATCGACATGTTCAAGAAGATCATGGGCATCCTAACCCCGCGAGCCGACAATCGGGCGGCCGCTCGTGTGACCCGATCGGCTCGTGAGGTTCAGAAGCCGCTGAAGGATGTTTCGAAAGTCTGCCACGCGATCATCGAGGCAAGAGAGAAAGGCGAAGACATCGCCAAAGCCATTGAACGTGCAATACAGTGGCCGGCCTTCACGCTCAGTGTCGAGGCGGTCGATACGCTGATCGCCCCGGATGTCATCGACGGCAAAATCGACATGCTCCAGCGTTATCCGACGATCCGGAAACTTGCGCCGCAGTTTCTTTCCACCCTCGTCTTCCGTGGTCACGCCGTGGCGGCAAATTTGTTGCGGGCACTTTCGGTGGTCGCTGATCTTTATCGCACGGGCAAAAGGGCGATACCGGAAAGGTCGCCGATCTCGTTTGCTCCAAAGGGCTGGATGCCGCTCATTCTGCTGGATGGTAAGATTGATCGCCGGGCATATGAACTTTGCCTGTTCAGCGAATTGAAGCGCAGGCTCGATGCGGGCGATGTCTGGGTGGAGGGGGCCAAGCGCTTCCAGTCTTTCGAAAGCTTTCTCATTCCCACGCCGACATTCGAATTGATGCGTGAGGAAGGGCTGCTTCCGATCGCCGTCGAGTCCGGGCTGGCGGCTATCTTAAGGTAGTATTTCGCCCTCATCCGCAAACGTCCCCTATCGGCCGGCCCATTGCGCCAGAGCATGGCCGGCAGCGCATCGGTATCGTGGTTTGTGGGACGAACATCGATACGGAATCCTACCTCACCCTGACCGAACGAGGCCGCCGCCATGCCTCTGCATCCGTCAGGTACTGAATGTGATCGAGTATTCTCAGTTCCAACGGCGAAAAGTCTGGAAAGGCCATGCTTGGTCTCGATTCTTTCAGTGGTCACGGTCCCATCGATGGCCACTATCTGTTTATTGTTTCTTGCAGCTTCTCGATTTTGGCAAGTATGTCGTCGAACGAGGGCGGTTTTTCATCGAACATCATCGGTACCATAGCGCGATAATCGGAACGCAGATCTTTGATGCGCGCCTCACTCGGCATCAGACGCAAGGTGCCCGGACGAGCGGTGTCGTAGCTGGCCCAACCTGATCGAAAGAAAGTCGCCTTGTGCTTTGCTACCGTTGCGAGAAGGTCGAAATCCGTGGCGGCAGCTCTTCCCTCAATCGTGTCAAGAAGCATGGCCAGATCATAATAGTGCCGCGAGAAATATTGAGGCGTCGGCGTTTCTGCAGGGCGGTGTGCCTCCGCGTGCAACGCTGTGGCCTTCTCCCAAAAAGTCCGCTGTGCGGAAAGAACAGTCACGGTGGTCTCAGTATCTTCGAAAAAGCCGGGATAGTCCTCGGCCGCATAGGAGCGAATGACCCTTTCCTCGGTGGGCCAGGGATCGCCGCGCGCGCCGAGCTCGAGCTTCACCCGCGGCGTAATATAGGCCATGCCTTCGTATTCAGCGGCTGCCAGCGCAGTCGGATAATGAAAATTCACCGTCTGAGCGTCGGCGGCGTCGAACTCAAGCGACCACTCGCCCTTGGTCGGCTCACCGAGTTGCTCGACGATCGCGGCCCTAAGAGCCGGAAGCAGCTTCTCGGCGATATGCTGCTCGACATCGGTTACCAGAGCCTCGATGAGTTTGTCAGCCTTTTTCTTGCTTATGCCCTCCCCCTCGGGATCGCGGTCGCCGGTGTAACCGAGGTCCGCCCGATCAAAAGACAGGTCGATATCTTCTGAAAAGCGGCGGATGGCGCCGAACGCCTTGGAGAGGGACGTGCCACCCTTGAACACAAGGGTGGCTGTGTCCTTTTGCTGCAGGCCGAAAAGCCGCTTCAGCGTCCAACAGACCCAAAAGTCTTTTTCTATGATCGTATCGGCGACCCCTCGGTCGGCGCCCGTCTCGCCAAAGAGGGCTGCCCGATCGCCGGCAGGGAGAAGAGCGACTTTATCCATCGATGCCATCCGATGCTGCGGTAGCGATCGAGACAAGCGTCGGTCGCATCCACGCGGGGGCCTGAATTGCATTGGATGCAAGCGTCTTCTTGTCGTTGACCGACAACCGACGTGACGCGATCTGCGCGACGTCCGCGGCACGAACGGCTCCGACGTGGCGAAGGGCTTGCACGACTGTGCCGGCAGCACTGCCCGGAGCGATAAGATGCTTGGGCGAAGCGTGACGCAAATCGACGACGCGCTTACCCAGCACGACGCGGCGGGAGGGCCCATTGGTCAGATACGTATTTTTTGCAGGGACCTGAGTTGACAGGCCAAGGGCGTTCGCCGCGCGCGCGCCGGCGATCTGCACGTGTGATCCGGTCTCGCGGGCCAATGCTTGCGCGACATCGTCAGGGGTTGGTGAAAGCGGGCCGAGCTGCGGATGAACCTTTGGGAAGTCGTACAGGCCCCGTGCGAGACGGCGGAGCTTTCCATTCTTGGCCAATCGGGAAAGGGCTTGGTCGACTGTTGACCGGGCGGCCACGTCCAGGAAATCAGTGGGCGTAAAAACACCGCCACGCCCGCGAGCACGAGCACGCTTCATAATTTGATCGGGAACTGATGACGGGACTGTTCTCATGTATCAGAAAATAACATATCTTTTTCTGACATTCAAGGTGAGAAAGTCGCGGCATTTCGGTGCCTGAACGAAATGATGTCGTGTCGAGAGTTGCTGCCGCAACCAAAAATGCGAGGGAGTCTCCGTAAATCCGGTGGATATGTTCACCACCACTGTTATTTCAGATTCGACGAGGTTGGCCATTTGGTCAGATCACTATTGCGTCTGGAATCATCAACACTGGAGAACGGCCGTTTATATTCCGCGAGCTTTGGTTGTCGGCGAGCGCACCTTCACTGAAGAGACCCTGCTTCAGGAAGGGGGGCTCTTTGTCGTTTTAGCGGAACCTGGTGCCGGGAAGACAGACTTGCTCAACGCCCTCGCCGCGATCCTTCAAACGTCGAGGATCAAGGCAAGCGTGTTTCGCAATCGACAGCCGGCCGCAGGGCACCATCCACTGGTTATCGATGCGATGGATGAGGTTGCGCGGGTTGACAGCCTAGCGACCGATCAAATCATCGCCCAGGCTAGCGACGTAACTCGAGGCACCGTGGTCTTTGCAGGCCGCTCTGGTGAATGGGATCAAGGTAGGACTTCCTATGTCGACAATGTTTCGGGATGAAGCCCACTGTCGTCTACCTACACGCCGCCTCTCCGTCCGGGCGGGTCAAGGGCCACTGGCAAGCGGGCGAAGCTTCACCCTTGACGCGGCCGGCGGGCATGCGGCAGACCTCCTCTTCCTGACCTAGTTTTCCTTTCCCAATTTTCTTCTTCCCGCGCTTTCAGCGCGTCATTCCAGTCCTCGGTTGGCGGCGTCAGTCGCAACCAGTCGCAGCCCACCTCGTCGGCAATGTCGCGGATACAATGATGCTTTGTTTTTCCCGGCCCGGACATCGGGTCGGATTCGATGCTCACGACTGTTGGAGACCGATCGCATCCGAGATGAAGCCGAGAAATCCGGTGGTTCGCCGATACAATCGCTTCACGCATAGGTGCATTGCACAATTTTTGTTTGCGCGCCGCATATATTCTAGGCATATTGTCCATAGCTGATGCACGCGATGGCCTCCTCCCAGTGCCATCGCATCAGCTGTTCCCCTCTGGAGGTTCTTAACCTTCACACTTCAAGGGCCTCGGTTTTCCGGTGGCCTTTTTTTTGCCTTATAATGACGGCTGACGGGACGATATATCTGGTTCTTTGTCAGGCGCGCGCACGCGGAGCCGCCCCCTTGAAAAACCAACCCGCAACCGATATATGTGGGTCACAATCGAGAGCGCTGATCCGTCGGTGCGTTGAACGATTGTTTCACTCGGCTTACCGAATTCGAGCGGTCCGCATGCGGTCCGCTTTTTCGTTTCTGGAGGATTCGTTGCATCTACTTTATCTCGACGAGTCGGGCCACTCACATGACCCAAGCTCCGACTTCTTCGTCCTTGCCGGATTTAGCAGCATCTTCGAGCGTCAAACCCACTGGCTGGAAGCCCAGATAGACCCAGTCGCGGCACGCTTTAGCCCAACCAGTCCTCAAGATATCGAGTTTCATGGCAACCCAATGCGGTCCGGCAATGGCACTTGAAAAGTTGTGCCTCCGAACGACAGAGTTCAAGCCGTCGTCGATATCCTGTCGCTGTTGGCCGACAAGCAACTGCAGTTGAAAGTCTATGCTTGCGTCATTGAAAAGAAGCTTTTTGATCCAAATGACATTCTGGCCCGCAGTTTCGAGGAAGTGGCATCGTGTTTCGATGGATATCTGAAGACGCTCTATAAGAAAAAGAACCCTCAGCGCGGCTTGGATCATTTTCTGCCAGTTTTCGCTCGGCGCAATGCCTGCGGACGCCTACATACTCCGCCCCGCCTGAAGTGTCGCTCTACCACCGAAGGAAGCGGCGACCTGCGAAATATCCAATCGCTACGACTACCAAGGTCGCTGCTGAATACCACATGGCCACAAACAAAGGGCTGTCATCAGGACAGTTGGAGGCATAGAGGGTGGCCGCAATGCCGGCTGACGCCAGCGCGGCGATGGCGCCGGCCTGTCCCGGGTTGTCCGGAGCCCCGTTTCTCATGGCACGAAACAAAAAGACGCCCGGGAAGAAAGATAGGAGCGGGATCACGATCAGGCAATGCGCGGCATTGCTGCCGATGAGCCGGACGCCCCACACATCGGATGGCGTAACAATCAATTCCATGATCACTGCTCCAAGGAGGAGGATCGGAACGAGAAGCAACAGCCAACGTCGGACAGTTGCACCTTGCCCTGGCCGGACCATGGCGGTCAACAATGACGAAGCGATCGAAAAGAGCGAAAGGGTGATCAGGAATTTAAACGCAAACCGCGCTGTCTCGACAGCTTCCGCGAAGTCAGGGCGAAATCCCAAAACGGCAAAAAACAGCACACACGACGTCGTTGCTCCCATGACAACGGCAAGCAAGAGTGCCTTCGAGATTTCGACCGGCGGTCGGGTGTCCTCAGCAATCAGATTGATCAGGTCGTCTGTTCTCACGCGACTTCTTTCCTACTGGCAACAACATAACCGATAACGTTCCGCGACCTCAATATCCTGGTTCTCGCATCCGCAGACGGATTTCAACTTCTCGCTCGACATACTGCCATTCCTCGGTCGCGCGCAACCGGTCAAGCAATGTGTCGAACTGGGGACTGGCGTCTTCAGAGAACTCAAACCAGGTGAGAAAGTCGAACGGCTCTCCGAGATCCCGGCTGTGATATAGGCGTCGTGCGATTGCCGGCAAATAGTCCATACCAATTCCGACATGCGCGGAAGCTTGAATAACGCCCAGGCGCTCGTCCTGAGCCAGAGACCACCAGCTCTCGGATTTTCTGATCGGAATTAAAACGGCCATCCGCGCCGTGTTCCGGCCAAGAGGGGGTTGAATCGTTGAAAGCCGCTCGGTTTCCAGGCGATTGGTGTAGCGTGCGCTACTGGCCGTGCCTCGAAGAGTCCAGGTAACCTGCGACGAAAGACAGGGTTCGTGCGCATCGGCCACGGTCATCGAGGTTGCAACCTCCAGCCCTGTACCCGAAACGGCTCGTACACTGTCGATTTGCCAGTGCCCTTTATCTCCAGCCACAAACGAAGTCGGTTTTGCCATAGTTTTCGACTACCAACGCAGCAACCTGCGCCCCAGGAGTGCCCCTGCCAAGGCGACAGCGGAAATAGCGATGGGATACCAAAGCATAACGAACAAGGGGCTGTCGTCATCACAATTGGCTGCATAAAAGGTCGCGGCGATACCGGCAGCGACCAGGCCGGCAACGGCGCCCGCGATCGCGGGGCGCACGGGCGCGGCTTGTCGAAGCGCGTACAGAAAACACGAAAGAGGACCGGCAGCCAGCGCGGGAATGAAAGTCAGACAGAAGCGCGCATTGTGACCTATCATCCGCGTATGCCAAGTTTCAGAGGGAACTGCGTAGAGCTCGAAAATAGCGGCCGATGCGATCAATACGACCGGAATCAGAATCGTCCGTGACCAGGCCGCGGTTGGTACACCCGGTTTTCCAATCCGGAATAAGACGGTACTCGCCATCATGACCAAGGAGATGGTGACGACGAATTTGAGCAAGAATCGGCCGGTCGCCATTGCGGTGTCGATATCCGGTCGCGGCCCGATAAAAGCAAAGAAACCAATTCCGGCAATCAGCACCGCGGCGATGACCGCATGAAGCAGCAATTGGTTCAGGCTTTGTCGGACCGGTGCGTCCTGAACCAGGAGGGCAATCAGATCATCCGTTCTCATTGGCTCGCTCCGAATAAAAAGCGGCCAACGCTTTCAATGCCCGATGCAGCGAGACGCGAACCGCCCCTTCGGTCATCTTCAATTGTTCTGCCGTTTGACGCACACTGACCCCTTCGATCGAAATTGACCGAACGATCGTGCGTTGCGGGTCTTTCAACCGGGAAAGAATCCGTTCTATATCGACACGGTCGGACACGCTGATACGTTCGTCACTTTCCAGTGAGGCGATAACATCCTCCAGTGGCACATTGATATTGCGACCTCGTCGCCGCAGACTATCGACGAGTTTGTTGCGCACGATCGCCGAAATCCAAGGTCCCAGTGGGCGCGCGACGTCCCATGTTCCTCGCTTTAGATGGATTGCCAGCAGCACTTCCTGCACCACGTCCTCAGCCTCGCTCAACGGCGCACCGAACTGTTCACACCGTTTACGAGCCATGACCCGAATATACGGGGTGATTGCGTTCAACAGTCTATGATAGGCCCTGCTGTCGCCCGCCATTGCGGAGCGCATCCAGGAGGCCCACTCTTCCTCGCGCGCCAGATTTTTCATCTGATACCGACCAATTCGTCGAAACTCTCGACTTTGTTACACAAGGTCATCCTTTTATTGGCCTGTCCCGATTTTAAGAGATGACCAAAGGCGAGGATATGAGATCGGCTATACCAAGGCATTGTACGGCTTTCGTTCTGCACGTGGTTCCAAAAGGGCGAAGATGGGTTTGATCAGACCTTCGAGAATATCCCTTTCCGGTCGTGTTCTTGCCAGAACCCGAATTCCCAGAAGTGTTCCGAGCAATGTGCGGGCCAGGTCGTCCGCAGGTTGATCCTGGCTGATCGTCTCGTCTGCCTGACCTGCCTCGATACAACGTCGAAAGAATGCTTCTACCTGCTCAAGAACCTGACCGACGACGCGCTGGAATTCTGGGTCGTGCGGTGCAACTTCCAGGGCGGAATTGACGAGCATGCAGCCCTTTCGTTTCACGTCATTGAGTGACCTGTCGATGATTTCGTCGAAAAACGCGCCGATAGCCTCACGCGGTGGTTTCCGTTCGAACCGGCCGACCCGATCTCCGAAGCTTCGTTCCACATAAAAGTCCAGGGCGCGGCGATACACCGCTCGCTTATCGCCAAACGCGTTGTAGACGCTTGCAGTGGTCAGCCCCATTGCTGTCGCCAGATCCCGGATTGAGGTTGCTTCGTACCCGTGCTCCCAAAACTGTTCCACGGCTTTTAGCAGGACCTGCTCCTCGTCGAATTCTCTTGGCCGGGCCATTGTCGGGCTCTCAACAATCGATTCCGCAGACCCAATCGTCTCGAAATCCAGTGGGTCCGTTTTATAACAAATGAGTTAAAACGCAACCGCGCTGCGCTCACGGCACGTGCATTCCGCAAATGCCCGGATGCGAACCCGGCCGCTCATAAGGGACCCTTGAGAATGGAACTTGAGCAGGAGTTTGCTGATTTCAATGCCGAGTTCGAGGCAAGCGCGCCGCCCGGCGCAGCGGCATTTCTGAATGCCAAAGTGGGGGACTGACCGCCGCCTTCCCATTCGATCGCTCCCTTGATACCTTGGAGACCTCGAGCCTAATGCAGCAATCTGGACATCAGCACATCAAGGCCTGACAGCATGCCAACGGCTGTCAGGCCGAAAATCACGTAGCGCAATTCCTCGAACGGCGTGCCGTCAAGGTAGAAGAGACCGTATTGCCAGATCAGAATGATCGCGACCGCAGCAATCGCAGCTAACAGAAGGCCGAACAGGTGACGGCCGGAACGGTGCGCCTCGCTCGTCATGCGCCGGGCTCGCTGGCAAGCTGGTCGATCTTGAAAATCAGCAGATCGTCGCGGCGTTCGATATTGCCTTCGAGCACCACCGGCAAACCGGTCTTGTCGAGCAAGGCCGCCGGCATCGGTCCTCCGTCCTTCGAAGCGAGAAGAAAGAAGATGTGGCCGTCCACGGGTGCGGTGGAAACGAAGACCGGTGGAACACCTCCGGAGATACAAAGATTGGCGCAGGCCTTGTGCGCGAGGCCGGTCCCCGGCTTCATGGCGCCGGCACTGCATTTACCGTCGCAGATTTCACCCGTCAGCCGCCACCGTCCGAGATCTTCGGATGCTGCCGTCCCAGGCCGGATCGGTGTCTGAGGTTCGGCAGGTTTCAAATCATCTTCGCCGCCGATCAGCAGCATCGCGAGATCTCCGCGCTTGACGAAGATGCCACCTGCCTGCGCTGCCTTGCCTGCTAGCGGTAGTGCCCTGTCGTCAACCCCGAATTTGCCCGATCCCGCCAACATGACGGCGCGTGCTGGCCTCGCGCCGTCCGCAGGCACACGAAGGATCGGATAAGGCCTGACCTCCATCGTGCCCACCAGATGCCCGCCTTGCAACTCATCCGCATAGCTTCCCGCCCCGGGACTTTCGGTATTGAGAGACAAAAACACGGAGGCCGATGCCATGCCGGCAACGAAGAACACAATGAAGCCGATCATCAGCGCTCTGACATCGGCTGGAACCTTCTTGAAGTAACCGACAAAAAATCCACGTTCTACCGGCCTCGGCATCAAACTGTTCCTCCACTCTTCGGCGCGGCGACCGCGGGAAGCAACTGCGCGGGGATGGCCAACGGCTCCAGCTTTGTGCCAAGTGGCAAAGGTTCCGGATCAACCAGAATGCGCGAGCCCTCCAGGCGAAGACGATACTTGCGAATCCGCTCCCGGAACGGCGGTGGCGAACAGCCGTCCTCAGGACGATACTGATAGCCATGCCATGGGCAGGTGATAAAGCCGATGACGACCTTGCCTTCGCCGATGGGGCCGTTCTGGTGCGAGCAGATATTGGATACGGCTGAAAGACCACCCTTTGAACGGAAGACGGCAATGCGCTCGCCGCCCGATGCCGCCCCGATGATCGCCCTGCCTTCGGCAATCTCGCTTACGTCACCAACGATCACCCAAGGCGCCTCGGGGGCCTTTTGCGACGCAGCCATGTCAGCCGACGTCTCCCGCCGACCTGCGACAAGGTGCAGGACGCACAGTGTAGTCAATCCGCCGAGCGACAAAAATGCCAAAGCAAGATCCCGGCGATCGATCAGAGCGCCGAGCGCCACATGCAGGATGACCGCAGCATAGGCGAAGTAGACGCTCATGTGGATCGCCTTCCACACCGGCGGCGTCAGGAAGGAAAGCCAGAAATCGTGGCTCGTTACCGCAAGGATGGCCAGAATGACGAGCGCGAAGACGCCGAAGAGTTCGAAAGGAAAGCCGGCGATGCTCGTGAAGCTGGTACTGCTGGTGAAGAGCGCCGTGAGCTGTGGTGTTGGACTGAAGGAGAAATACCATCCGAGCACATAATAGGCGTGCGTGGCTGCTACGATCGCGGTCATCACGCCAAAATGACGGCGATTGTAGAGGAGCGGAACGAAACGGGCATCGATCCGTGCCAGTGGCCCGATTGCGAGGACGATGGTCAGCATCAGCAAGGCCAGAGACCCGAAGGCACGCATCCGCTGGATCGGTAGGTCGGTATCCCGGAGTGCGGTGGATATGACTGGTCCCAGCCGCAGGAAAATGAGGATGTAGATGAAGATTCCGGCCAGCATGACCGCGTCATAGATGACCTTGGTCTTGTTCCAGATGACCGGCTTGTAGGATAGGCTCACGGTTGCTTATCCCCCTGTGCTGCGGTGGCATCAACGCGCACAGCCGGCGCATCGGCCGGCAGTTTCGGAACGCTCGCGAAGATAACGACAAGCATGATCGGGAGAACGACCGCGATGCCTGTCCAGATCACTGTGTGAGCGCGACGGTGACGGCGCTGCATGCTAGCATTCTCCCCTGGAAAGATTGGTCCACCGCCAGACGACCAGCGGCCAGAGGAGAACGAGCCCGGGGACCAGAAGTGGCCGGACCGCATAGGCGTCGCGTGCTCCCGGATCGACCTTGTCGAATCCGAACAGCAGAAAGGCGACGGCGACGGCAAGACCGATGCCGGCCCAAAGCATCAATCCTGCGGAAACGGGATCGGACATCGAAACCATGGGACCCTCAGATGCGGCCGGTCGCCAGTATGGCCGCACCAGTGACGATGCCGGCTGCAGGCGAAATGAGGAACCCTATGAGCTTGGCGATATCCGTTGGCTGAACCCAGCTGCTCGTCTTCGCGTTCGGCATCGCCGACCGGTTTTGCGGCGTGTCGATCGTGCCCGGCAAAATACAGTTGGCGGTAATGCGTTTGTCGCGGTTTTCCGCGGCGATCGCTTCCGTAAGCCGGATCACCGCCCCTTTCGATGCTGCATAGGCGGCTTGATGGGCGCCGGCCTTTAGTCCCGGCGCTGCCGCGACATGGACGATGCGGCCGTACCCCGCGTCCTGCATCGGCTTCAGAACGGCCGCACTGATCGTGTAGGCGGTGCGGGCGTTGATGTGGAACAGATGCTCCCACTGAGCTATTCCGGCCTCCTCAACAGGACCGGTCTGAAAGCCACCGACCGTATTGGCGAGAGCATCGATGCGGCCGAACCTGACGATGGCCTTCGCCACCACCTCCTGGCAGGATCCCATGTCGGCAAGATCTATACCCCCGATCTTCAGGATTTGCGTGCCGGGGGGAAGATCTGAGGCGGCGTCATCGAGGGCTTCAAGGCTGCGCTCGACGCAAACAAGCCCCGCGCCTCTGCTTGCGAGTTCCTGCACCACCGCCCTTCCCAGATTTCCACCAGCACCGGTGACGAGCACCACGCTTTCGGTTTTCAGTTCTGCCATTCGATCACCATTCCTGTTCGAGCAACCATCCTTTCCGTACTCTTCGCAATTCAACATTGTTTTGTTACAGGCGTTTTAAAATTTTCCGTCCTGAGCCCGTTTCGCGGGATGCTTCGCTGCACCTGCGAAAAAAATCAAAGGCCGCTGTAACGAACGACCTGACGCGACCGTATTGGGTTTGTCAGACGAAAGCAGTGAACCCGATGGGTTCCTGTCGACGTCCTTCGCCAAGGAGCGCCTAGATGATACGCGATGCATACGGTCTCGGGACCAGCAGTAACAGCCACGAAGCGCAGCGGGCTTTCGAAAGCGCCGTTTTCGGTCTGGCAGCGCATCGCCCGAACGTCAGTACAGCAATCCAATCAACGCTAGCCGCAGATCCGGATCACGTCGCTGGTCATACTCTCAAGGGCTTTGCGAACCTGATCCTCGCCAAGTCTGAACTTACGGCACCCGCAGCTGCCGCTCTCCAGGACGCGCGCGCCGCATTGGCAAGCAAGGACGGTGGCACTGGTGATGAGAGAATTCTTGTCAAAGCCTTGGATGCCGCGGTTGGCGGCTCCTTCGCGCATGCTGCAGATATTCTGGACAATGGCTTCGAGGATCGCAATGCGGCCTTTCTTCCGTTCAAGATTTCGCAGGCGCTGCGCTTCATGCTTGGTGATGCCACGGGCATGCTGAGGGCGAGTACGCGGGCCGTTGATCGTTTGGGACCTGGTACGCCGGCCGTCGGCTTTTTTCTTGGATGCCATGCCTTCTCGCTTGAAGAACACGGACGTTACGACGAGGCGCTCGCTGCTGGACAACGAGCTGTAAGCCTGCAGCCGGACGATTCCTGGGGCCTGCACGCCGTTTCGCATGTCTTCGAAATGCGCGGCGACACCGTTGAAGGGATCGACTGGCTGGAAAATAGCCGCAAGGCCTGGTCGCGTTGCAACAACTTCTCTTTCCATATGGCCTGGCATCTCGCTTTGCTGCATCTGGAACGCGGCGATCACGATCGCGTCCTGCAAATTTACGACGATGAAGTTCGACCGCAACAGACAGACGATTTCCGCGACATGGCGAATGCCGTTTCGCTTTTGTGGCGGATGGAGCAATCGGGGATACATGTCGGTAGCCGCTGGATGGAGGCCGCCGAGGTCGCTTACCGCCGCAGAACCGATACGACACTGGTTTTCGCCGCTCTTCACAATCTAGCGGCGATGGCCGCTGTCGGCGACCGGCGCGGCGTGGCGGAACTCGTCGCCGAGATAGACGCAAAGGCAATGGGTACGGACGATCAGGCCCGCATCGCCGCGGAAATCGGCGTGCCGATGGCGCGCGTTCTGGCGGGACTCGATGCGCCTGCCGACCTGCGCGTGCTGGAAAAAATGGTCGCCAACCTCCCGAAGATCGGTGGCAGCAACGCCCAGCGCGACTTTTTTATCCTTGCACTGGCCAAGGCGGTTGGCGGCGGCGGAGACAATGCCGGTGTGTCGCGCATCGGCCAGATTCGTCAACGTCTGAAAGCCGAAGACCGCCTCTTCAGATCTATTGAGCACTCGGTCAGCATGACCTTGTCGGCCTGACCCCAAGAAGGAGAAACCTTGATGTCTATGATGGAAATGCAAAAGACAAGCGTCTTCCCTGAAATTCAACCAAGCCTCGGCCGGACGATTATTCTTTCCGGACTGGCCGCCAATATAACCTGGGAAATCTGGGCACGGCTGATCACGCCACTGTGGGTTGGCGGACCACTGGAGCCGGCTGCTCTCGTTCAATCGGTGTTCGGGTTCAACAATTTGTTGCTGGCCGAAGCGATCCACGCGATCGTGGGCATCGTTTTTTATCCGATCGGCTACCTGTTCATCGCCCGGCCGTTGCAGCGGCTGATCATCCCCAAGCTGCCATTACTATTGACAGGTATCGGCTTCGGCATCGGTCTTTGGATCTTCGCCCTTTACGTCATGGCACACCTGTTTGGCGGCCAACCGGCATTTCTCGGTTTTGTTACTCTCACCTGGGCATCGCTGATCGGCCACATGCTGTTTGGTACGGTTGTCGCGTTCGTCGTCCGCCGCATGGAACGTTAGACCTGTTGTGGGACTAGGCCTGCCCGATTCCGCGAGCCACCGGGCAGGTTTTCTAACCGTGCAAGGTTTCAGTTACTAGTGAGCACTGAGCACTGCCCATTTCACCAGATTCGAGAGATTGATAGTGACCGCTGAAAGCTTCGTAACGCCGAGAGTTGCCGACATCGTCGCCAGGACGCTTCATGCCCATGGCGTTCGTCATGCCTTTGGCGTGCCCGGCGGTGAAGTCGTCACGTTGATCGATGCTTTGCAGGCCTCAGGCATTACCTTCCACCTCGCGCGCCATGAAACGTCGGCCGCCATCATGGCGGCAGGCGCAAGTACGATCAGTGGCAATCCTGAATTGCTGGTGACGACCGTCGGACCCGGTCTTGCAAACGCCGTGAACGGCATCGCGGATGCCTCGCAGGAGCGTATTCCCCTTATCGTTATTTCGGGCGTGGTCGACCGGCAAACACGCGCCCGCTATACGCATCAGGTGATCGATCATGCGCAGCTCCTACGCCCTCTAGTGAAAGCATCATTCGAAGTCGAGCCGGAAGCCGTCGCTTCGACCGTGGCGCGGGCTTTGGCGATCGCAACGGCCGAATCCATGGGGCCGGTGCATCTGGATCTTTCACCAGCGGTTGCGGTAGCGTTCAGTTCCGACACAACTGTGATTTCACCGCCAGCGCAGTTCAATGCCCCTGCATCGGTCACGGATCCAGCTGTTTGCTACCTGACAGAACGGATCCGGACAGCCGAACGGCCATTGATACTGGCCGGTTTCGAAGCAGCGCGCACGGGCGCCGGACAGGCAGTGCGGCGACTGGCTGAGATGATCGGCGCACCGGTGCTCACCACATACAAGGCAAAGGGCATCATTCCCGAGAACCATCCACTGGCGCTCGGCGGAGCCGGCCTGTCGCCCCTTGCCGACAAGGTTCTGCTTCCACTGGCCCAAACCGCGGATCTCGTGCTTATGCTTGGCTACGACCCGATCGAGATGCGCCTTGGCTGGCTGGATTTCGTCGCGGATCGCGAGAAGCTGGTGGACATCACCAGAGCGGTGTCCGATCACGGCATGCATCATGCCGGCGCGCGGATTTCCGCCGATCCCAAGACCTTGCTACAGGCGCTGAATGCGATGGTGACCGAGCGCAAGACCTGGACAGGAGCCGAGCCATCCAAGGCGAAACTGGAGCTCGACAAGCTCTTCTCGACCAGGACTGCATGGGGCCCTCATGCGATCGTCGACCATCTGAACCGAACGGCAGGCGATGACAGCCTGGTCACCGTTGACAGCGGGGCTCACCGCATTCTGCTATCGCAGAAATGGATCGCTGCAAAACCGCTGTCGCTGCTCCAATCGGCGGGATTCTGCACCATGAATGCCGCGCTACCCCTCGCGATCGGCGCCCAGGTCGCCGATCCGGCCCGGCGGATATTTGCGGTGATGGGCGACGGTGGCCTCGAGATGGGGATAGGCGAACTTGCGACCGTTCGCGATCTCGATCTGCCGCTGACGATCGTGCTGTTCCAGGATCGCAGCCTTGCGCTGATCGCCATGAAGCAGGCATCCGCCGGCCTGCTTTCGGCTGGCGTTACGCTCGGTGAAACGGATTTTGCCGCCGTCGCGCGAGGCTTCGGCGGCTACGGTGTGAATGTGGAGAATGAGGATGAATTTCGTAGAGAGCTTGAAGCCGCCGGTAAACGCAAAGGCTTCAGTCTCATCGCCTGCAGGTTTGACGCAAGCGCATACGACGACGCCTTCTGATCTGGCCCCGGCGGCACCGCCGGCCGGTCACAGGACAAAGCGTCCGCGGGATCCGCGCCTCGATTTTTTTCGTGGTGTCGGCATGCTCATCATCCTTCTCGCGCATATCCCTAACAATAACTGGGCCCTCTGGATTCCGGCGCGCTTCGGCTTTTCAGACGCGACAGAGATGTTCGTCTTCCAGTCCGGGATGGCTTCCGCCGTCGCTTTCGGATCGACTTTCGACCGCAACGGTCCGGTCGCCCTCATAGCGCGTGTGGCGCAACGCATCTGGCAGATCTTCTGGGCTCACATCGCCGTCTTCATTGCCGTCACAGCCATCATGGTCGGCGCGGGGACACGATACGATGGCGTCACCTACGTCGAAAGCCTGAATCTCGTGCCGTTCATGCAGGACCCGGGCCATCTGCTGGTCGGTCTGCTGACCCTCACCTACGTGCCGAACTATTTCGACATTCTGCCGATGTATATCGTCATTCTGGCATTGATGCCGGCGATGATCCTCGCGTCAAAAATCCACCGCTTCCTGCCATTTGCCGCCATGATCATCCTGTGGCTCGCCACGCAATTCGAGCTGACGCAGCTCCCGGCCGAACCATGGTCCGATCGTCCCTGGTTCTTCGATCCGTTCGGATGGCAGCTCCTGTTCTTCACCGGATTTTTCCTGATGCGCGGCACCCTGCCAGCGCCGGGTTTCGATCGCCGCCTGATGGGGCTGGCCGTCATCACCTTGATAGCAACAATTCCTTTTGCCTGGGTGCGGTTTCAGGAGATGCATCCGTTTTTCCAGATGGCCGCTGCGCGGATCGCTCCGCTGACCGACAAGACCGATTTCGGCCTTCTGCGCTTCGTCCATTTCATGGCGCTTTGCTACATCGCCGTTCATCTGGTCGGTGAAAAGGGCGCGCGGTTGCGCGGATCCAGCGTGCGTGTCCTGACCGTGATCGGCCAGCAGTCGCTCGCGGTCTTCATCACCGGGATAGTGATCGCCCAGCCGATAGGTATCGCGCTCGATCATGCCGGGCGAACCACCTTGGCGGAAGCCGTCGGCAACCTGTTCGGCTTTGCCACACTCATCGGCGTCGCCTACCTGGTACGCTGGTTCAAAAGCTCACCCTGGAAATCGTGAGAATCCCTAATGTCTGACCATCAAAAACCCGCCAGCCTCGAAGGTCTGCTCATCCTCGACCTGTCGCGGATTCTCGCCGGACCGACCAGCACGCAACTGCTCGCCGATCTCGGGGCCGATGTCATCAAGGTCGAGCGCCCTGATGTCGGCGACGACACCCGCGGATGGGGGCCGCCCTTCGTGCCAGATGCCGATGGCGGCGACAGTGATCTCAGTGCCTATTTTCTGTCCGCCAACCGCAACAAGCGATCGATAGCCATCGATCTCGCCAGCGACGAAGGCGTTGCGCTTGTCGAGCGGCTGGCGGCTGTCTCGGACGTGGTGATCGAAAACTACAAGCCGGGCGATCTCGACCGGCGCGGACTGGGCTATGAGGATATTCGCAAGATCAAACCGGATATCGTCTGGTGTGCGATTTCCGGTTTCGGTCAAACCGGACCCTATGCCGAGAGAACCGGCTACGATTTTCTCGTCCAGGCGATGGGCGGCATCATGAGCATCACCGGTGAAAGCGATACGGCCGGTGGCCGGCCCCTCAAGGTCGGCCTTGGCATCGCCGACGTGATGTGCGGCATGTATGCCACCGTCGGCATTCTCGCCGCTCTCCGCCATCGCGACCGCACGGGCGAAGGCCAGTATATCGATCTGGCGCTTTATGACACGCAAGTTGCCTGGCTTATCAATGCCGCGACGAACCATCTGGTTTCGGGAAAGGTGCCCGGCCGGATCGGCAACAGGCACCCGAACATCGCGCCCTACCAGACCTTCGCCACCGCTGATGGAGAAATCGCCGTCGCCGTCGGCAACGATCAGCAATTCGAGAGGTTCGCACGGGCTATCGAACTGCCCGAACTGGTTCATGACGAACGTTTCCGCCGCAACCGTGATCGCGTTGTTCATGTCGATGCATTAGACCGGCTTGTGACCGAGGCTCTGCAAGCCGACACCGCCGAAAGCTGGGAGCAGCGCCTTATCGATGCCGAAATCCCTGCGGGCCGGGTCGCCACGATCGATCAGGTCGTGACCAATCCGCATACCTTGGCGCGTGAAATGATCATGCCCATGGAAACCGTGGACGGACAAACCGTCCGCCTGCTCGGCAACCCGCTCAAAATGTCCGCAACTCCGGTTCGTTTCGATCGGGCACCGCCGCATATCGATCAGGATAACGACGCCATACTTCGCGAACTCATGATGCTCGAAGCTACCCGCCGGACTTAAATCCTTGGCACTCACTATCAGCGTGGCCATAAAGATGGAAGCGCACAAAAATCACAGGCTGCGACCGCCTGAACGGTCGTCACGGATGAACTGCCTTGCCGACCGTTTAGCTGTTTCGCCGAGCATCATTGCGCGACGAGCTGGATCTTTCTCTTTCTGTATACGCCTGTTGTACAGTTCATCATCGGCTGCATCGGCAAATCTCTCTATTTTATCGAAAGCTTTCTGCCCGACTATTCCTTTGATTTTTTCACCTAGCCTTTCTGCTTTGTCTGGATCGTCAGGGACAACCCTTTCAATAACAGATCCGGCCTTCGCCAACGCACGTGATTGCGCTCCATAGGTTTGTCGCTATTTCACTTGGTCGGGCCAAAATGCTCCGATAGGTGTGCCTGAGATAAAGAATAAGGCTTCACCAAGCACAAGACATTAAGCAAAACGAAATAGTGAAACGATGCGCATTAAGCCCGTTACCGGGAGCCGTCATCAAACCGGATGGCATAAGCCGCCAATTCGGTGATCGCAAATTCACGAGTTACTTTTTGTTTACGTTTGATGCCATATAATCGCGGCGTTGCTACCGAATGAGCCCGGCATCACGAACGAGTTAATTGTCGTTCGAAGATAGCACCCTCGAGCGATTTGTCGGTCATCATCAGCCCTCACAAAAAATCAAGAATTCGACCGAAAAATTTCCGATTTTAATAAATCGCCGGTGAAATCCAGGCATCTTCGCTTTCGCAGTCAACGGTGACTGCGAAAAAACGGAGCAAGCCATTGAAATATCTGGCAACGACCTGCCTAGTAAGCGAGGCTTCTAAACCGCGCCAAAAGCCCCACGTCTTGGAATTCATTGCCACGAACACATTCGTGTTCTCGTCCGAGACCTTGATTGACGTTCAACGCGGAATCCTTAGGACCTCGAGGACGAATCCTCAGAAAGCAGCTGAACTCCGCGAATGGCTTTCCTCGGTCAACAGCAGTTGGCCTCTTGTAACCGGCCGAGAACCGGAGAAGGCAAAATTAGTCGCAGCCATGCTGGAGTGCCGTGAACTGAAGAATATTTGGCTCCCTCAACCGCGGGCAGCCCATCCCGGTTTCGGATACCACGTCTCAATTGCGGCGGCAGCGATTACATACGAGCTTCCACTTGCAGGCTTTGGGATCGATACCTTTTTGGAGATTGATCGCTATTTCAGCCTACCCGGCATATTCGACCTAAAAGACGAGAGCTGGCGATCTGCTGCAATCGAATGCCGCACGGTCGACTGGAAACAGGTCAGCATGCAGCTTCATAGTTCTCCCGATGGTCGGCAGGCGCATGGAAGGCGGGCGGCCTAACGAAGCCGATAGGCCGCCCGAACCATTTCAACACTCATCATCCAATCAGTAGTCATTAGTAGTATTACTGATCTTCAAGGCGGGCATTGCGTAAAACGCTTTGTCTGCCTTGAAGAGAGTTATGGCCGGCAAACCTTAATAAAACACCGGCGGCGTTGCGTTCACCTGACAGCTGAGAACAGGTCGGACTATAGTCTCCGCCTATGCTGTTTTGGTTTACCGTCAAACTTCCGCGTTCCACACACTGCTTCAGCAAGTCCCTGCGCTATTCACATCTCGCAAAACTACAAGTTGCTATGTATCGTCGTGATGTGATTCGTTTACCTTGGGAAATAGGCTCCGCTCTGATCACGAAGTGCGGCTCTAGAGCAGATCCTGTGATCGATGAATCGATTGTGAAGTGACGGGGCGAGCCGAAGCTGATTCAACATCCACTGCGAAAGAGGTGGCTGATGGGACGAGCACTGAGCGATGATCTTCGACTACGCGTGTTAAAAGCGTCTGCGGCGGGCATGTCTGCGCGCCAGTCGGCGGCGCGGTTCGGGGTTGGGATTTCGACGGCGATCCGGTGGATCGCACGAGCGAGTGACGGTGAACCTACGTCCCGGCCGCAAGGCTGGCGACGGCCATCGGTCCTTGATGCACATGAGACGTTTGTCGTGGCCATGATCGACGACCGGAAGGACGTGACGCTCGATGAAATGGTCGAGCGTCTGTCTGTTGAGCGGCAGGTAGGTATCAGCCGAAGCGCGCTCGGTGCCTGGCTGCGGGGCCGCGGCTGGACGTTTAAAAAAAGTCCGCACATGCATTGGAGCAAGACCGGCCGGACGTCCTGAAACGCCGGCGAGCCTGGTTTGAAGGGCAGCTCGACCTCGATCCGGAGAAGCTGATCTTTATAGACGAAACCGGTCTCTCGACGAAGATGGCGCGTCTGCGAGGGCGTGCCATTCGAGGTGAGCGTTGCCGAGCTGGCGTGCCGCATGGCCACTGGAAAACAACGACATTCACCGGCGCGCTCCGCCTCACAGGCATGACCGCACCCTTCGTTTACGATGGAGCGATGAACGGCAATGTCTTCCTGGCCTATGTCGAGCAAGTGCTCTCGCCGACCCTTCAGACCGGCGACGTCGTCGTTATGGATAACCTGCCGGCCCACAAGGCAGCCGGGGTGCGCGACGCCATCGAGCGCGCCGGCGCCAAACTCATGTTCCTGCCGCCCTATAGCCCAGACTTCAACCCCATTGAAAACGCATTCTCCAAATTAAAAGCCATGCTGCGGGCTCGGGCGGAGAGAAAGATCGATGCTCTATGGGATACGGTCGGCACATTGATCCCCCGCTTCACATCCGCAGAATGCGCAAACTACTTCCGGGCTGCAGGATATGACCCGGATTGAACAGGATCTGCTCTAGGTACACGAGGATGTGGGGCAGGTGTGGGTAGGACAGCAGAATATTCCATCAAAGGCTATGTCTATCAATTTCTGAGGTATCTCTCAGAGATAATCGCCGCTGGCGAAGGAGCGACGATTACGATCGAAGGCGCTATCGAAGACATCGATGTGCACGCGTCCAGCATCACGACAGCGGTCCAATGCAAATATCACGAGCAATCCGAGAAATTCACGCTTGGAAAAATATATAAGCCCATCCTTCTCATGCTCGAGCACTTTTCGGCACACTACACGAGTGTTCCAACCGTGCATTACCGCCTGTTTTGTCATTTCCCCAACGAAAGCGGCACACGGTCCCTTACGCGAGAGGAACTCGATCTAGTGTTGTCGACAACGGCAGACGCGCTGGTCAAGATCGTGAACCGGATCGACCGGTCCGCTGATTATGACCTGTTCCTCAGCCGATTGACTATAGAGTTCGGTCAGTCGGCTGAGGAGCTTCAAAAAACGGTGCTGGCGTCGTTGAAGGCAAAAGGCTTCTCACCTGACGACATCGACGCCATTATTTTTCCAACAGCGATACAGCGCATCGTGGACTTGGCTACCAAGTCTGCAATTTCCGACCGCACAGTCGACCCCGCTGCTTTTTTGGCGTCTCTGCGCGACGCAAAGCACGTTGCCTTCACCCGCTGGACTCGAGAACTTGCAACCCGCGAACAGATTTTCAAGCGCTTGAGAAAGGAGCTGAAAAGCAACCTCAATCGGAACTCCCGCCGCCGCCATTTCGTAATCGATCCGACCAATATCGATAACTTCGATAAGGACATCGTACGCTTCATCCGCAAGTTCGCCGAAAATTACAGCAGTAAATTTCTCCACAATAACCCACCGCTATTCGCAATCTCCGGCGATTACGATGTCGGCGCGCTTGTTACCCGCGTTCACGACGCTGGGCTGAGGTGTGCTGACGGGTTCATTGGGACCTCTTTTCGTGCCGAAGAGCTACTTAGGAAGCCGATTCTCCGCGAAAAGCCGTTCGCAATCGAATTCAACGTACGCTTAGCGAAGCGCGACGCGATTACCGGGCCTTTATCAGTTCGCCCTGACGAGCTGTTTTTAGTCAATGTAGCGGAGGACCCTTGGATGCACGCCGACGTCAACGTCCACCAATTTGAAATCGAGCGCCTTTCTGACCTTGAATATGCGCTGCAGCTACGGAGCGATTATGCTTGAACTGAAAAATCCCATCGGGAGCGTAACCGAGAGCTCACCATCGCAAATTAGGGTCGAGATCGCAAGCGCATCTGAATTTGAAGCTAACAAATCTCAGCTCGGGGTTGGCCAGTATCTGCTCATTGCCTCCGGCAACAATCTTCATTTACTCGCAACCATAACCGCTGTTCGTGCATCCCGCATAGACAGCCGTCTTAGCGGGACAGACGGAGAAGATACCGATAGCTTTGGTTTTCGCTTTCAGATCGACAGTCAGCCTATCGGAACCGTGACCGGCGATGCCGACTTTACCCGTGGAGCGCATTCTCTGCCAGTACCTACAGAATACGCCTACGTTACGCCGCCAGAGGTCTTGAGCGACATATTTTCTAAACACCTTAACGCGGCTTTTCCGCTTGGCTCGCTCGGCATTGCCCCAGAGGTGAAACTTGAGATTGATGGAGATCGATTCTTTAGCAAGCACGTTGCAATTGTAGGTTCCACAGGTTCAGGGAAGTCATGTGCTGTCGCGAAGATTTTACAAACCGTAGTCGGCATTGAGGCCGAGGCCAATTCACACAAAGCCTCGCAGAAAAATGCCCATGTCGTCATCTTCGACATACATGCCGAATACGCCGCCGCATTCAAACTCGCAGAGACGGAGAAATTCACTCTCAATCTCTTAGACGTTGACACACTCAAGCTTCCATACTGGCTGATGAACGCCCAAGAGCTCGAGGAAATGTTTATTGAAGGCAATGAGGTCAACTCTCACAACCAGATTTCACAATTCAGGCACGCAGTTGTTCGCAACAAAGTCCGACATAATAAGGCACTCTCCAACATCTCGTTCGATACGCCCGTCTACTTTTCAATCGACGAGGTTGTCACCTACCTGGAAAATATGAACTCTGAGGTGATTGGAAAACTGACTGGAGAATTTAAACCGAAGTTAGCAGACAACACACTCATCGAAAACCGGGACCTGTTCTATTTCGATAGAGCGTATGAATTCGTGCCGTCCTCAACCTCGAGCGCAACGAAAGCCTCTAACGGTCCCTTCCACGGCGAGTTCGACAGATTGATCCTACGGCTGCGGACGCGCCTCGCCGACCCCCGACTGCGCTTCCTGTTCTATCCCATCAAACCAGATGGCAAAAAGCTTGAAACCAATGATTTCGCCGATGTCGTACGGCAATTCATCGGGTATATAAACAAGGCTAACATTTCGATAGTTGACCTGAGCGGCATTCCGTTCGAAGTCTTGAGTATCGTGGTAAGCTTAATCTCGAGAATGATATTCGACTTCGGCTTCCATTATTCTAAGAATCGACATGTAAAAGGCCACGTGAGCGACGTACCTATTATGGTCGTCTGCGAAGAGGCGCACAATTACCTCCCACGCTCAGGCGGCGCGCGATACGACTCTTCGAGGATGTCAATCGAGCGCATTGCAAAGGAAGGACGTAAGTACGGTGTTACGCTCATGGTTGTGAGCCAGCGTCCTTCAGAAGTGTCAGAAACCATCTTCTCGCAATGCAGCAACTTCATCTCCTTGAGGCTAACCAACTCGATCGACCAGAGTTACGTGAAGTCGCTTCTCCCAGATTTGTCTGCTGGGATCGGCGATCTGCTTCCCAACTTGGGTCAAGGTGAGTTCCTTGCAGTTGGTGATGCACCGTTGATGCCCACCATCGGACGTTTTTCTTTACCTATGCCAGAGCCGCATTCTCGAAGTGTGAACTACTTGCAAGAATGGAATTCAGAATGGCGCGAAATTGATTTCGATGAAGTTATGGATAGGTGGCGAGGAAAGGCTAAAGACCTTGAAGTCGCCCGTCCAGAAAATCCTCAAAGCGCAGCAACACCTCGTTGAATTTGCGGGTCTGCTCCCAATGTAGGGCATGACCGGCATTCTGAATACGGATCGGCTTTCCGCCCCAGACGTTCGCAAAATGGAGGCTATCGATGTAGTCTAAATTGATGACTGCATCGTCCTCACCGTTTATGATCGCAAGTGGGATCGTAGACGTCTCAGCTGTGTGCCGCTGATTGCTACCCTCCCCGGCAATGGCAGCTTCGATCATATATTGGCGAGCTAGGCCATCTGTTCGGCGAACGGCATCAAGAAAGAATTGATCACCAGATGCGCCGCGCCCCAAAGCGAGTTCGATAACCGTGCCGATTTGCTGCTCGGTCAAGACTGCATTCCCCGTATATTCCATCTCTGGGGTCGGCTTAAATCCGGCTTGCAGCCCGTCAAGGTTGTTCGCGATTGGCGGGGTACCGAAAATCAAAGCGCCGTCGACAGAGGCCTCTCTTGCAAGCATTTCGAGGACAACATGGCCACCTAGCGAGTGTCCGACGGCGACAAACCTATCGACGCTCAAGCCCTTCAAAGCTTCAAGCAGCGCGTCCGCGTAACCGGGAATGCTGTAGGTACGTCTAGGGTCGACTGCGTTTCCAGAGGCACCATGTCCGGGAAGATCGAATGCAATGACACGTCGCAGGCCCGCCAGCGCCGAAATCTGTGGTTTGAACGACTCCTTGCAAACGGAGTTTGCGTGGATCATCACCACGGGGACACCAGTCCCTGCCGTATCGATAAAAGCGATAGACCCGTGGCTGGTTTCTATTATCTGGTTGGACATCCCATCTCCTGCCGAATCTGTCCGTCAGAAATCAACAGTTCCGAGTGTGTCCGTCAAGCCACGCGGCTGCGCGCTCGGATATGCAGTTGCTGCGGGAATATCAACGTGATCACCTCGAGTTTCCCGCAGACGCTACGCCCGTTATCGAGCACGAACGGAAGCACTGGAAACAAATCGTTCGACGATTTACATTAAATTTTGAAAAGGTGGTACGCCGTCCTCGGTCCTGAACCTCCCAAGATTTTGGAAAGGCACACAATGATCCGCAGGTTTTCTCTTGTCATCGCCGGCGCATTGATGAGCGCAACTGCGATGAGCATCATTTATTCGTCTGTGGCACCTGCCGAAGCCGCCAATGAGGCTACCTACAAGGAATTAGCGATTTTTGGTGAAGTACTGGAGCGTGTACGGGCGCAATATGTGACGCCGCCAACTGATGACAAGCTTATCGAGAATGCCATTAACGGCATGCTGTCATCGCTTGATCCGCATTCGAGTTTTATGAACGCCAAAGACGCCGATGATATGCGCACCCAAACCAAGGGGGAATTTGGTGGCCTTGGTATTCAAGTGTCAATGGAGAACGAATTGGTCAAGGTGATCGCTCCCATGGACGATACACCCGCAGCGAAGGCTGGCGTTCTGGTCGGGGACTTCATTTCCGAGATCGATGACCAGCCGGTGCGTGGCCTGAAGCTGGAGGAAGCTGTCGAGAAGATGCGCGGGCCGGTTAACACACCGATCAAGCTGACACTGATCCGCGAGGGCGCGGACAAGCCGATTGAATTGACAATCGTGCGTGACATTATTGCCGTAGAGGCCGTGAAATCCCGCGTCGAAAATGATGTCGGGTATCTCCGCGTCGTTTCCTTCACCGAGAAGACCTATGACGACCTGGAAGCCGCGATCAGCAAACTTAAAAAAGACATTCCAGCCGACAAGCTGAGGGGCTATGTGCTCGACCTGCGCCTTAATCCGGGTGGGCTGCTGGATCAGGCTATAAATGTTTCGGATGCGTTTCTTGAGCGCGGTGAAGTTGTTTCCACACGGGGCCGCAATCCCGATGAGACCCGACGCTTCAGTGCAACCGCTGGTGATTTAACGGATGGCAAGCCTGTTATTGTGCTGGTCAACGGAGGGTCGGCCTCAGCTTCGGAAATCGTTGCCGGCGCATTGCAGGATTTGCGCCGTGCGACTGTTATCGGAACGCGTTCTTTCGGTAAGGGGTCCGTTCAGACGATCATCCCAATGGGCGATGTGGGCGCGCTACGTTTGACAACAGCGCTTTACTACACGCCGTCCGGTAAATCGATCCAAGGGACAGGTATCACACCAGACATCACTGTCGAACAGCCGCTACCACCCGAGCTATTGGGCAAGCTGGAAGCCACTGGGGAAACAAACCTGCGCGGTCACATCCAAGGTCATAGCGAGACTGAAGACGGCTCGGGGTCCTCTGCCTACGTACCACCTGAAGTCAAGGACGACCTTCAGCTTCAGTATGCGTTGGACCTGCTCCGCGGGAAGAGGATCAATCAAGCTTTCCCGCCGAATCCGGAAAAGGCAGCTTCCCTCAAGTAAACAAACATCGACTGGCAATAGACTATCCATCGTGTCGCAAATGAGATGGCTAAGCAGCCAGATCACCTCGATGTTGTAATGGGTACTGCCTCCCGAGACCGGCTAGATCAAACGCGGTTGATGTAGCTGTAAGCTTCAAAAGGTCGGCAGGATCGTAAATCGGACGGCCGGTTTCCTTTGCAGCCGGCGGCCTAGATAGACTGGTTACCAGAAAGGGCAGCAGGCGAAGATATGATCATCTTCCTACGCAACGCAGGGTGAAGAACGTATCAGAGCAAAACCGATACGTTCTTTCAAAATCGTCATCCCGACACTTACTTAAACGAAACGGAAATCGTCAGCGCCAAGTTGAGCCCATGCCACGTTCTGGATCAGAATGGAGTTTTCCGCATCGTAGGAAATTTTCGTGTCCGCACCGACCTGGCTCGTCTTCGCAACAAGGTCCTGCCAGTTTGCAAACAATCCATATTCAAACTCGATGACGTCCTGGCCCTTGGTAAAGTCCTGGATCGTATCGTGACCGAAGCCCAGATTAAAAATAAAGGTGTCGCTGCCAGACCCACCATTGAGCACGTCGTTCCCATCTGAGCCATTAAGGACGTCATTTCCATCCTGGCCACTCAGAAAATCATTTCCCCAGCCGCCGATGAGGAAATCATGGCCTTGACCCGCGTGAAGCGCGTCATGTCCAGTACCGCCTAACAAGATATCGTCAAGCAGACCGCCGATGATGGTGTCATTTCCAGCGCCGCCATCAATGTATCCTGCGGCGTTTGGATTTCCGGTGATCGTGTCGTTCCCACTGTTAGATATTAACGCCTCGAAATTTCCTGTTGCGAGCGATATATTCACATCTCCCGTCGAGGTCACGATACCAGTGTCGTAGCCGGAACCTCCGTCGATGGCTTGCGGCAGCAATGTTCCTCCGGGCTTTCCATAGCTAGCAGCATCGAAATAAATCGTATCATCACCTGCGCCTCCTTGGAGGATATCGGCTTCTCCGGCCCGCCCATCGATAATGTCACTACCGTTGCCTCCGGTGAGGTAATCGATGGCTTGCCTCATATTTGAGCCGACAATCGAGACGGAGCGGTCGCCGAGTGCCGTGACCCAATTTCCCTCGACACTACCGCCAACGCGTTGCCCACCATCGTAACCAACATAGCCATCGGCTTCGAGCTTCAAGGCAGGATAACCGCCGACATAGGTTCGAGCATCATTCACCGAAATCGCCTCATAGGTTTTCCAATTACCCGAGGAGGGAATAGGCCCGTTAAGGAAAACGTGTGTTGTAACAGTGTATACTCCGATGCCATCTCTAGTCCCGAATATGATAACCGGTATCTTGTCAGCCTCGAGATACGACTTCTGCGTCTTGTTTGCTGCAATGTAGTCAAAGCTATATTTATTATCTAGGCGAACATCCTCATAGTGGCGCGAATCTATACTTCTATTACCCGAGATATCAGCCTGCGTTCGAATAACTCGATTGTCGCTGCCGGTCACCGCAATATCCGCATTACTTCCAGCAATAACAATATTTGAGCTGCCACTTATCGCCGCCGCCGCATTTTTTGCAACCAGAATAGTGCTGTTGTCGACCCATATCGAATTCGTGTTTCCGGCGATGGAAATCATTGAGCTACTAATACTAGGCCGAACGAGGCTACCCGGCGACAAATCGCCATTAAATATAGGCATGTCGGGAAGCAAATCATTGGAAAAGGCTATGGAATTATAGTCACCTTCTACTTTTATATGCAATCCACTTGCGCTGCTGTTTAACGTGAATCGGGATTCTCCATTGCTTCCGATCCAACCATATTCTTCATAGGTTTGTACAAAATCCTGATCGAATCCGAAGGCTTGGATTGATCGTGTGTTGTCCAGATTTACCGACGTGGACTCTATTCTAAGATCGCCCCAAACAACGCTATAACTAATGGAGTTCCAGGAAGGCACTTCAGTGAGAACGTCGTACCTCATTGTATCTACGGTCGAATATCTTCCGTCTTTTGAAGTGGACGTGTTTACCGAAGTAGTTGCTTCGCTCATAATTGGGTTACTTTGGGTAAGGTTACCTTTTGTTGAGCCGTCGATTGCACTTGTATGTTTCTCAACGTCGCCAGTTGCAGCACCGTTACCTGCTGCAATAGTCGTCACTTTTCCGTCCGTTCTGACGAACTTCTGCCAGCTTTGAAAAAGGGAGCCGTCGGCCAGGAATGTTTGGTATAGTGTTTTCGACGCGCCGCTGGCGTCATAGGTTGTCGTCTCGACGTGGTCAAAATATCCTATTCCCGCAGAATCTTGCTGCAAGACGGATGATCTTCCGTCGGCGGACGTCGTAATGATTGTCTTTTCCCGGATAGAACCGTCACTGTTGGTTTCTACGACTGTCCTGACAACACTTCCATCCGCCCTGGTCGTGGAGATGTCACGCTCTATGCGATCAGTAACGCCGTCCCCATTGATATCCATGTAGTCGGTAATGGTTTGGCCATCCCTGCTGGTAACCGATATTTGACGGTCTGTGAGAACCCCCAAATGGTTGAAACTCTCAACGGTAACGGTTTTTGTTCCGTCCACAGCGGTTTTGGTTTCGGACACCTGGCTAACGGTGTTGGTTAGCAAATTGTAATGCGTCACCTCTATTGTGCGTTCGTCGGCGCTCGTGCGCGTCACAGACTTGAAGTTCGACTCCTCACGTATTTCAAGCTTAGAACCGTCGGCATTTTCGACTGCAAATACTTTTTCATATAGACCCGTAGGGTGGTAGCCTACTGCCGTGGTTGTTTTGGTGAGTCCGTCTGCACTGGTGGAAACTACAGTATCGAATAACTCGTTATCCTTGATCGTCTGTGTGGTGCTACCGTCACTGTTCAGGACGGTTACGTCAGATGCAGTTTCCTCGAATGTACCGTCACCATCCTTGTCCCATCGTTTGGCAATAGACAGGCCATCATCACTGGTCGATTCTTCATATCGAGCTTCAAGTGAACCGTCGGCCTTGAAGTATGAAGTTACCTGGGTGCGGGTTCCATCGGGGCCAACGGTCAGTGTTTCAGTTTTGCTTTGATCAAAAATTCCGTCGCCGTTATTGTCCCAATTATACGTGGTTGTCGCGGCATCGGCGCTTGTCGTCACGACGGTCCGGTCAGCGAGCGCGCCACTCGAAGTGAAATTGCTGACCGTCTGCGTCTGACTGCCATTGGAATTCAGTACAGTGACATCGATTTGCGTCTGATCGACTGAACCGTTCCCGTCAGTGTCCCAGTGCCTAGTTTTGGAGAGACCGTCGTCGCCTGTCGTGATCGTGAGACGACGTTCAAGGCCACCGCCCGTGTTGAAATCAGACGTGGTCACGACGGTGTTTCCGGCTGAATCGTGGACGGATATCTGTGTCTGATCAACGTGGCCGTCGCCATTTTTATCAGTGGTGACAGTCGTTGTCCGCTCGTCCGAGCTGACCGCTGTGACAACCCGTTCCTGCAAGGCACCAAGACTGTCGAAAATAGAAGCCGTCTCGGTGCTTTCGCCACTCGCGCTCAAAACCGATGTTTTCGTTTGGGTGAGGTCAAAGCCGCCGGTCCCATTTGTGTCCCATTGTGTTGTCTCCGCCTGGGCATCTACCGATGTCGTAACCACGACCTTTTCACGGAGGCTGCCATCCCCATTGAAGCTGGAGCGCGTTTCGGTCTGACTACCATCCTGATTGGAAACAACCGAGAGAGTTTCGGTCAGGTCAATAGTTCCATCACCGTCCGTGTCCCGCTCAAGGGTCATTGATCGGCCATCGGAACCAGTGGTGCTGATCGCCTTATCGCGCAGGCTACCGTCACTGTTGTAGTCGGTCACGGTTGTTACGACATCGCCGTTGGCTGCGATGTGAGTCACGCTCCGCTGATCTGTAGTGGTATCGCCATCAAGATCGTATACGACGGTCTCATTGCCATTGGCACTGGTGGTTTTGACGGTCTTTTCTTTCAAAGAGCCGTTACGATGAAACTCCGTGATGGTATGCGTCTGGCTGCCGTCAGCATTGTAGACTGTGACTTCAGTCCAAGTGTTGTCGATCCTTCCCGCGCCCGTTTTATCAACGGTGGCGGTCTGCGAGAGTTCGTTGCCATTGGTGGTCGTGACGCTCTGTTGCTTGACCGTGCCGTCGCCATTCCAGTGCGTTATCGTCTGGGTCTTGCCACCGTCAATTTTCAGAACAGTTGTGTCGGTAATTTTTTCATCAACAACACCATCGCCGTTGCGATCATATTCCACGACACGAATAAGCCCGTTTCCGCTGACGGTTGTTACCAATCGGGAACTTGTCGAGCCATTCGGGTGGAATTCAGTCACGATGGTCGTCTTGCTGCCATCGCCATTCAGGACGACACTTGTGCTCTGTTTTTGATCGTAAACGCCATCCCCGTTTGCGTCCCTCTGGACAACGGTATTCAGATTGTCATCTGAGCGCGTGGTGATCGTACGATCTTTCAGAGACCCGTCAGGATTATAGCCGGACACGGTTTCAATGAAGCTGCCGTCGCTCGCAGTCACTCGCTCGATCTGGCGATCAAGGTGGCCATCGCCGTTTGCATCAAATCGGGATATCGAACTCAACCGGTCGGCACTGAGCGTCGAAATAACCGTCGCGCGCACGGAGCCATTAGCATGATATTCGATCACCGTCTGTGTTTGACTACCGTCAGGGTTAAGGGTGGCGGTCTCGTTCGTCGAGCGGCTGATTGTTCCGGAACCGGCATTGTGCCACTGGGTATTTTTCTCCAGACCATCCGCACTCGTTGTGATGACCATCTTGTCGAGCAAAACGCCAGAGGCGCTGTATTGGCTCGTCGTGACTGTGGAACTCCCATCGGAATTCGCGGCTGACTGGCGTATTTGCGTCCGATCCGTCGTTCCAGCAGCATTACCGGCGTAAAGAATCGTCGTTGTCAGGCCATCGGCGCTCGTGATGGTCGTCGTTCTGGTTTTGAGAGAACCGTCCGGGTTGAACACGCTGGCGACATTCTCGGATTCCCCGGTTGCCAGAACAGAAACCGATTCCACGAAGTCCGGGTCGCCATCTCCATCGGTGTCGAAAGTATCCGATCTCGTTTTGCCGTCGGCGCTCCAGTTTGAAATCGATTTGGCCAGGAGGCTGGCATCGGCATTCGATTCCACAATCGTTTTCGTTCGCCCACCGTCCACGTTTATGATGGTGATTTCTTCTGTGACGAGATCGAAAACGCCGTTTCCGTCAAAATCGGCTTTGACGGTCTTGCTCAAGCCATCCGCACTCAGAGTGGTGACAAGACCACTGCGCAACGACCCGTCGCCGTTGAGATTATTTTGGGTTGTTATCGAGCTTCCATCGGCAGCGACAACTATTCCAGAATTCTGCTTGCTCTCGGCGACGCCATTACCGTCCTTATCCGTCAGTATTTCTTTCGAGCGTCCGTCAGCACTGGTCGTCGTCACCACGCGTTGGCTGACGGTTCCGTTACTTGATTGGGTGAGGACTTCTTCCGTCCTGCTTCCATTGCCATTAAGAGTGACGGCACGATTTTCGATGACGTCGAAAATGCCATCGCCATTCAAATCGGATTTTACGCTTGAAGCGGTTCCGCTTGCATTCGAGAAGACGGAAATGGCCTCCTTTTGAGAGCCATCCTGATTGAGATATCTTATCGTGGTAGTGGTGCTGTTGTCTGACCCGACTATACGCGTTTCAACTTGATCTGCGCTGCCGTTACCATCCAGATCGCGTGTGATTGTGACGTTTTTCTTGTCCGCGCTCGTTGACGTAGCTTCCCTGCTCAGCAAGCGGGCGTCTGGCGCGTAGTTGGAAATCGTTTGCGTGCGATCTCCAGCGCTGTTTATCGTCGTGACCTCTGTTTGGCGGGTATCGAGAACGCCATCCCCACCAATGTCATACTCTAAGGATTTCGTGAGCCCATCAGCGCTCGTGACCAGTGTCGATTTGTAAGCAACACTCCCATCGGGATGGAAGGCGGACGTTAAAATTGATGTCGAACCATCGGGGTTGACGATAGTCTCCCTGTCGACGATGTAGCCCTGACCATCATAAACAAACTGAACATCGGCCATAGTACCGGTCGTACCGTCCGTCCGGGTGTATCCTCCCTGACCCAGTACGACCGAACCGTCTCCCAAAACCGTCCGATTATTGTCGGTCGACAGGTCAATGGACGCGATCCCCAGTTGGTCAAGGGTCTGGAGTTGCTGCGTGCCGTCGGGATTCGAAACAAGTATCTTGAATTCGGACCAGCGTGCGTCACCCGCATCAAGCATGCCGTTTCCGTTCGTGTCGAAAACGTTGGCCAGAGCCTCGGTGTTTGATTTTGCCGTTGGGTCCCAGGACGTAAAGATAAAGGCTTCCGGAGAATTCACGTCTCCCGACCCCTGTTGGTCGAGCACCAGCACGCCGTTGCCGCTTCCTGCCCAAGCGGTTTTGTGCTGTAGCCCGTTTCCCTCCATGTTCAGATAGGTATTTGACGAACCGACCGAGGTTATATTGAGGCCGTTGCCAGTCAGATCGAGAACGACAGGGTCAAACCAGGATTCCACAATATATACCCGGGGTGCATCTGGCTCTCCCTTGAGGATGATCGGTTCTAATACGGTTGAGTTTTCGTAGGGCACCCCCTCCGGAGACGTGGAAGCGGGCTTTGGCTCCGAATCACCACTCTCATCATCCCACATCGATTCAATCGACTGGAAGAAGTCTCCGATGGAATATCGTCCGGCGGCATCCGTGACCGCGTTTCGCAAATCTGAGGCGAAGTTTGCTGTAAATTCATAAAGATCGGCCGACGCATTTGGGTAGTGTTCGTTGACCGTGTCGTAGAGAGCTTCAGCCGCCGCAGAACCGACATACCCGGCCACGACAACGGCGGCCACCCCTGTTAAACTCGGCGTTACTATAATACCCACAACAGCGCTGGCAAATATTCCCCCGGCAACATTTGCCACACCGCTGAGATCGCGATCAGTGGCACCTACTGCAACAGAGACAACCACATCTTCGATAGCTCTGAGAGAAAGTGCCAGCTTTCCAGCCGCTGTACTTTTGATGCCGCCCTTCAGGGCACCCTCAATCAATCCACTGGAAACTCCTACATAGGCAGAGTAGCCCGTGGCCACGGCATCAGGGGTACTGTGGAAAGGTTTCGTCAGATTATTACTCAGGTTGCGGCGAAAATCTTCAATAAATGTAGGCATCAGCTTCCCTTACCTTAGCCAAGAAACTCTATTCGGATATCGAGTATAAGAACCGCCCCAATTGCAGTTATAAGAAACAGAAAGAAATTGATTGCGAGAAAAATTAGGTAGGATATAGGGTTTGATTTTCTGCTGTATATATTTACATTTGCGGCAATCTCTCCACGCTTGATGGATTTAAACAAATGTGGAATGTAATAAAACAAGCAGAAATACAGGCAGGCAACGATAAGTAAATCAAAGAAAAAATCTCTACTTAAAAAATAATCTTTGATCGTTAAAATCATTTTTGTTCTCCATACTCCAAATAGCTTACTGATAGGCGATGCTAATATCAGTGCTACTATCTAGTTTTCGCCGCCCTGTGACAGCATCGTTTCAATCGACGCAAACACGTGTAGTCGGAGAAATCTAAATCCGGTTTTGGTCTGAGACTCAATAGAAAGTTGTGATTTTTACTCATGTTTTGTTGCCATTGAAAATTCACACATTCTGAAAACCGATCCCTTCGATGCAAGGTCACGAGTTGCCCGCTCACTTAGAAAAATCCATATCTGTGACGAAGAATTACAAACGCACCAAATCCTGTGACGAGGAACAGCGCTACGTTGAAGAGAAGAAAAGAAAAATATTTAAATGGTTTTTCTGCAGCTCTATACAAGCCGATCCCCGTTTTTATTTCTCTGGAAAAAGTGGATTTTATTAAGTAAGGCAGGTAATAAAAGAAGCAAAAATACAAACAGGCAGATAACAAGGCGTCCAAAAAAAATCGTTCGCTTAGAAGATATTCCTTGATATTCAATAACACTTTGTCCGCCCAGTGATATATTCTCGCCCACACTACCATCATCAGTAACCGGCAGAACCTTCGCCCCGCCCATCTCAGGATTGCTTCAGCCAACTGAGGACGGGTACCAAAAAATCTTAAATCCGGTTTTCACACAGGTTTCAATAAAAAGTTGTATTTTATTCTCAAGTTTTATTATCGTTGAGAATTCAGAGGCTCGGACAAACTGATCCCTTAGACCAGGGCAGGAAATATGGTGGGTTACCGCACGACGAATTCTACATCTACAAGGACTTCCAGCGTTAAGTGCCACCTCACAAGCGGCCTTCACCGACTAGCCGCATTGGTGGAGAATGTCGTCGTGTATATCTAGGAGGTAACGGTGTTTCACTGGTTTCATCGATTTCTGGCGGTTTTGGGAATTTCTATCAGTTCAGCCATTGCGGCGGACGGAGACGCAGTGAGGACTTTCCACGACGCCGTCCATGTGGGCGAAGTGGAAACAGTTCGGACGATGCTTGCGACCGAACCAGGCTTGGCGACGTCGAGGGACGAATATGGTTTCCAGCCGATACACTTGCTCGACATGTATCCCGATGAGGAAGTGATCGACCTTCTGCTTGCAAATGGAGCAGACATCAATGCCGTGAACGATGAGGGCGTCACCATTCTCCACATCGTCACTGACCCGGAAGCTGTCCCACTCTTTGTGGGACGAGGCGCAAATATCGAGGCTCGCGACAAAAGAGGATGGACCCCTTTGATTATGCAGGCAAACAACCAGCAAAATGGTCCGGATGTCGTGACCGCGCTTCTTGCTAACGGCGCTGATCCGAATGCTGAAGGACACAATGGTGAGACTGCTCTTTCCTTCGCAAGGGAAACTGGCGATGGATCGTTTATCGAGGTCTTGATCGCTAACGGCGCGGTGAAGTGACGACCGTTTCAGCTTCGATGCTCCTACGCAAGCTGCATAGCTGCTTCCGCGCTCTCAGCGGACATTCGACTATTGGCCAGTCAGAGCAGGATGGGACCGAATGCCCGCCCGCGTCGGAAAATTTCCGCTGCCAACTCTTCGGTCGGTAGCTCCTCTTTCGGGTGGAAGATCATGTCGCTGACGGGGATGTGTGGGAAGCTGTTCTCAAGAACGCCGAGATAGAAGTGGGTTTGCGCCTCGTCTCCGCCGGTCAAGAGGCGCAGACACTCGGCGATTTCCTGCTCTGTCAGGTCGGACACCGAGGGGGATCGCCCCAGGGCAACGAGCTCCGCGAACTCCCGAGGACTCGTCCAGCCGTGAAGCTCGGCGAAGGTGTCATGGGTGTATCCCGGAGAGCCAGCCTCCGCATCGATCCGCGCGATCAGCGCATCACAGTCCCGGCCGCCCTCAACATCATCGACGATGCGGCGAACCAAGCTTTCCAGCTCTGCGATCTGGTCTGGCAGCGGTGAAGGCATCAGAGCCTCGATCCGTCCCGTCATACAATCTCCCCCAACACGGGAATGTCCACTGTCCATCCTACTTCGCCGTAGCGGCGTCGCGCAATTCCCGGATTTTAGCGACGATCGTAATTCAGGATAAAAATCCGCTTCTTGAGTACGTTCAGATTTCCGGTGTCATGCAGACATAGGAGGATAGCTCGGTCGGAGGGACGGAAGGAAAGGTCCGCGCTCTATTCGCATCGATTTGAACATACTGGACCACGTGTCCAGCTTTTAGCTGGGAGTCGAGTCATTATGGCAAGTTCTCGTAACGAGCGAGTTGACATATCGTTAATTTTGAAGTCGTACCAACGACTTGAGCACCCCGTATTGGTGGATGGCGTGTTATTCTGAGGCCATATTTTTGAAGATCAAGCATTGTAACGTTGAATATGACATTTCGCATATGACTGGCCGGGTGCTTCAGATGGGCGCATGGATCGGGGAGCAGAAGCAACTGGTTCAAGCAGAGATCGAAATAAAATATGCTTGCCACTGCTACACTGAGGCTTCACCGACGGAACCGCCTCCTGAAATGTGGAGCGTTCGTGAAAGAAATGAATGGCGCGTATTTGATATACCGCGCCATTCATTATCGGTACACGTTCCGACCATTGTCGAGGCACTCATCCAAAGGCCGAACAAGCAAATACAGAAAGTCTCCGGGAAGCATAATTTCAAAGTATTCCAACTTGGTTTGAAAGGAGTCAAACCAGGGGAGAAATACTATGTTTTTCTGAAGCTAGAGAAAACATCGCGACGTGGAATGCCCAACTTCCATCAGATACGGTTAAGCGTTGAAAGCGCTTATCCCAAGGGCAATATTGTCGCTGGAAAATGGCGACCGCCGTTCGGAACTGCTATTGAAGAGATTCTCGGGCTCAGATAAAATAAAAACTGGAGTAGCTTAACCACTCCAGTTTTGATAAAACCCGGCGCAACCAAGGCACATAGCCCCACAGCCCTAAGCAAGTGCTTGGCCAGATGACCAAGGGTATCGTTACCATTTCCGAGCGAGGCTCGGCGAAGCCGATCTGCAACGACACCCAACATATGGATATGGCGACATCAAATGTCAATACCCTATCGCCACTAATTGGGCCTGCGAACCCTGCCTGAAAAGTTTGAGATAGTTGCACATTTTAAGAAGGCTAGGCTTGAGGCGCGATGTCTTCCGGCTTCAGCGGGCCTTCCTTATCCAGGATATCGTCTAGGGACTTCCGCCCTGTTTGCCTGAATGACACCTCGAACCTACCATCGGGAACAACGATATATTGCAACGACGTCCGTGCCGCTTTCAGTAGACCCGGCAAGTCGGCGGATGCCTCATCGATCGTCCAGTTCCGTGGCATTGTCACCGTCTCTCCAATTTTCGAATTACGACTTCTATACGTTGATGTTTACCGAAAACCGGCACCTGCCGGTTACGTCCTCCGGTGATTCCGTTTACATCCGAGGATTTCGAAATGGCAGACCCCATTTTTCTGATGGATACAAACATCCTGAGCAACGCCGGCTTGCAACGACCTCCGCCTGGATTGCGCTCCTGGATGAAAGCCATGGGAACAGATTCACTCGCCATCTCCTTCCCGGTTATATCAGAGTTGAGGCGGGGTGCCCATCTGGCCTCGAAACACGATCCACAAAAAGCAGCACGTCTTCACAACTGGATCGATGACATTCTCTCCGTGAACTTCCAGTTCGCGGAACTCACGTCCAAGGCCGCAGACCTTTACGCGGAAATGACCACCATCGGGCCACTTCGCCATCTATATACGCCAAGTCCAGAGCAGAAAAAGGATAAGATCGGACACGATCTCCTTTTCGCGGCTCTGTCGATCACCCATAAGATGCCTATAGCCACTTTTAATGTGAAAGACTTCATCCTGATCCACAGGCACTTCGCGTTACCTGGCGTGTTTCATCCTGTGGAAACCCAATGGTACGTTCCCTGCAAATTTATGCCACCTGCTGACCATAGAGGAATATCGCCACCATTATTGCCCGAGTTCGTATCCAGCGGTTTTGGCTTTATGAGGTAGAACGAAGTTCTCGCTCCTTTCTACGGCAGTTCTGACCACCGCGGCGGCCAAACTGCCCTCCCGCAAAAGACCGGCATGAAGATCGAGAAGGGCATCCCTATGTTCTTCGAGCAGGGATTTCGCGCGCCGAAACTCCGCCTGCAATGTCGCCTCGACTGATTTGCTGAGAGCCTTGCGGCGGTGACGGAATGCCGACAATTCACGTGGACTGTCGCCAGGTTCGACAGACAGCGTTTTCCCAAGACCCCACTTGATTTCCAACATTGTTGCCAAGTCTGTCGCGCGATTGAGGTCTGCGGAGGGATCGCCACCGGCTCCATTCCCAAATTCGCCGAATAGCAACTCTTCTGCGGCGATACCGCCAAGCAATGTAGCAATCTTGTTTCGGAGGTGCGTCGAAGTCTTCCGACTAAACAGCCGCTCTTCGAATTCCGTGTGGCCCAGAGATTGCGAGGACCGGCCGACTTGAATGCTTCTCTGAATCGAAACCGACATCAGTGGGTCTGTGTCGAGCAAAACACCGAGAATGGCATGTCCGAGTTCGTGGGCAGCGACACAGCGCTGTACCGCCATCGGGATCGGCATGACTGGCGGCAAGGCAGCGACGAGATCACTGAGCAACATCGAACGTTTTGCTCTTCTCGCATGGCGTCGGGCATCACGGACACACCGTTCGATGTCGGCACCAGACCAGCCGTCACTTGCCGACACCACGTCGTCCAGAGCTTCGTCGGCAAGGTCTCCCCGAAGATAGAAACGGTAGATGTCATGGCGCGCTGTGTCATCCGGGAGAGGAATGCAGAAATGGCGCTCTAGGCGTCCTGCTCGAAGAAGCGCCGGATCGATAATCTCCGGGCGGTTCGTCGCACCGATTACGATAACGCCTTCATGTGACTGAGCGCCGTCCAAAAGTTCCAGAAGAGCGTTGATGACCTGACGATGGTAGTTGTCGTTGCTACTGCCGGTTCTGTCGTCGCGGCTGGTGAAACTATCGAATTCATCAATCAAAAGGACCGACGGTGCCTGGCGCGCAGCCTCGGCAAACGCCTTCCGCATTGCCTTCAGCATATCACCGAGGTGACCGGTCGCCTGCCATCGAGCCGCTGATCCGAGGACTAGGGGAACGTTACAGGTTCTTGCCAGAGCCGCCGCGTAGGACGTCTTGCCCGATCCCGGTGGCCCCGAAATCAGGACGCCGCAATCGACATCGTGCCAGGAGAGATTCCCAGCCTTCCATGCCGCCAAGTCCTCGGTGAGTTCGAGACCCCATGTTTTAGCCTCACCGTATCCGGATAGGTCGTGCAGGCTCGGCCCCGCCGACAAGGAGCCAGAGGGACGTTTTCCTGTCTCGATATGAGGATACCGACGGAGACGCCCGATGCTCACAGCCACGGATCGTCCGCGCCGCCAACCGAGTTCGACCCTTTTGGGAGATTGCTTTGCCAAAAAATCGGCATCGGCATTCGTGATAGTCCCGAGCCTCATCCGCTGCGCCGCAATCCGATAATCGTTCGGAGCCGGTAGGGCCAAAGAGACCACGATATCAGCGACGATGCGGACCTCATCAGACAGAAGCTCCTCGTCCTGGAGAAGAATGATCGCCCGCTTGAGTTCTCGAAGTTTTCTGAACGCCTGGAAATCGTCGGCAAGTTCGGCCTCTTCGCCGATGAAGAGAACGTAGTTGTTGCCATGCTCGCCACCGACCGGAACGGTCCCCTCAAGCAACCATTTGGCGGCCATCTTGTGGGCATGGATGTCTGCCTTCGGCGGCATGACGAAAGCCGCGACGAACGACGATCGCCTTTTCAGCAACTGGCGGATCGATCTCGACATTGCGATGATGGCTAGATGGGTCGGCAAGGTAAGCTCGTACTTCGAGCTATGGAACGGATCGCGATTGGCGATCAGGTTATCGCTATAAGACTGCATGTATGCCTCGGAACACGGGGAATGATGATGACGCTGACGGGACGGTCAGGTCCGTATTCTCCGCACCATGGTCTCAGGGCCGAGTAATTCCGTATCGAGATCGACTTCGACGAAACCGCGCAAGATCATCTGGGCCAATCCGGCAACTGGCTTGGTTTCGGTGAAAACCGTTAGGCACTCGGCAATCGTCAGGTTACCATGCTCTTCGAGGACAGCCAGCAATCGTAAACGATCACCGAGCGCCAGAACGGTGCCGCCGTACCTAAGCAAATCCTTCGTATTGCGAAGCCGTGCACCCTCGTAGACTTCGTCGGCAAGCAGACGGCGATAACGCGTGCCCGCTGTCTCAGCGACGGCCGCAATTGCCTCGGCGTCGATAGGCAACACCCTATCCGGACTGTCGATGAGCATCCTTCCACCATCATCATCCACGATGCCGAAATCCGGGACATGAGCTACGTTGCCACAATCCAGGGAAACAGGCATGCAGTGCCACGAAACGACGGCAGGATTGACATCCAGCAGGCACGCGGTGTCACGCGCCATCTGGGACCGAAAAATTGATGGCCCCTCGCATTTGATGGTGGCGACGGGAGTAAATGTACGGATGGATGCCGAATGACGGCTGGCGCGAACCGATCTCGCGCGCTGTGCGATACCCATATTGAAAACCTCAGACTAAACATGGCTGATAGTCGCCGCAATTGTCGCAGCGAAACGGGATCAACCTATTCGTATGAGGCGGGTCATCTTTTGCATGCGAGAACAATTAGTGAACAAATATCCAAAGGTCAAGATATCCCCGTAGATTTTATTGCGTCGAAATTGCTATCGAAAAAGCTGTAGAAGTGTGGACGGTTGGGAATTGGCGATTTGCAATCCATTGGTTGCTAGCTGCTGTTGGGTCTCAAGCGCTCTGAGCTTGACCGCAGTGACCTCCATGTCGGCGTCTACCAGCCGCCCGACGCCCCGTGTCGCGGAGTCGATCCGCTTCCTGTTGTTTTCGTCGTACAGGTCGAGTGCCGACTGCACTGACCCCACATAAGCCATCTTGGAAGTCAGCTGCTGGATTTTGTTGTCGATGTTGGCAACGAGGTTGCTGTATAGGCCCTGCCTGTCCGACCCGAAACGGACGACGTGGTTCTCGATCGACTGGAGGATATAGGTGGGATTGACCGGGTAGGATTCAGGATCGCCCGTAGCGGGGTTCGATACCGGGATGTTGTACCAGTAGATCGCGGCGGGAGTGAACGATCCCGGCGCGTCGATGATGTCACTGCCGTCGAACAGCGTCTTTTCCGGGTTGAACTCACCTGGATACGTCGTCGGGTAGCTGCCGAAGTCGTCATTCAGAAGCAGGGTGTCCATGGCGCTTACGTCCATCGTCTGCACCTTGCCGTCCGCATATCCGATGACGAAGGAGAACACCTGCTTGCTGGCGTCAACGTCTTCGTTCTTGCCGTGGTAGATGATATTCACGCCCGCGAACGACGCCGACAGCATCGCCGCTCTGGCCTGATCCTGGAGCTGCTGTATCTGCATATCGATCTTGTAGACGTCCGATTTGGCGTATTCGGGATCGAGGCTGAAGGTCGGCTTGATCGCGTCCTGCATGCCGGGTTGCGGCATGTCGCTGGCGGCGATGGCGAGGTTCCTGATCTCGACGAAGGACTGCCGCACGGTTTCCATCGCCGCATATGCGGTATCGACGATCCCCATCGCCAGCCCGATACTGTCGGTGACGGCCTCCATCGCATCAACGTCAGAGCGCATCGATGTCGAGATCGACCAATAGGCGGCGTTATCGGACGCCGTTGAGACCCGGAGGCCCGATGACATCTGTTGCGATGCACTGGAGAGCTGTGCGCCGATCCCGCGAAGCGTACTCAACGCCGTCATCGCCGAACCGTTTGTCAGGATACTGGTCATTCAAAATCCGATGTCCGCAATCTGTAGCAACGAAGCCATATGCGGCTTCACCGACAGATTTCGGATATCGGCGTTAAAACCACGGTAAATTGAGAGGGTAGAAATACCCCTCTCGCAGAGATTTCAACAATCAGTCCGATGAACCGTCGGCGACGGGAAGCGAACGTGTTTCCCACTCGCTCTTAGGGATTTCCCCGCCCAGCGAGAATTCAAAGGCAACTACCCTTTCCAAGTCCTGGGTTACCACACATCGAAACTTCATGTCGTACCAATGCCGTTTGCTTCGGACCGCTGCGCCGTCTGCTTGAAGTGTAAGACCGGAAAGCTTTGTGTCGGCCGTGGCATACGCGACAACGAAATCCGGCTGGAACTCGGATTTCCATATATGGACCTGCTCCATGGCCTCGACGTTGCAGAGCTGGGTGATGCGATCATCCGTGCCGAGTTGCCTCAGTGCAGCCAAAGCTTGCTTGCTTCGCGGGTCTGCCAGCACTTTCGCCGAATATAACTCTTTCGCGCGAACCATCCCGTCTTCATGAGGGGAGGACTCGCTGGTCAGCGCGGATTCCGCATTTTGCTCAGGTGCGTGGTCAATCGCTGGGGGTAAGGCGCTGGGCTCACTTTCCCTTTGAACACCAGCGGGCTGCGCGAGTACCGCCTGGGGTTCATATAAAATTTCGACCACGATGCTTTGCTCGGTGGGCGGAGGCAGCGATTTCCTTGTAGCCAAGAGGCCAACGGCCAAGGCGGCGATCATGTGCAGCGCCACTGAAATTGCGAGGCTGGGCACTCTAACGTTAGGAGCATGCCGACCATTTTCTCCCTTCATCGGCAAGACTACAGCTCCAACGCTTGTTGGCTTGGGCCGGACTGCAGACGCAGCAGCAACTCGCCATCAGCGTTTTGCAGGTCGCAGATGCAGGGCGATATCGACGTTGTTTCGTCAATAAGAAGTGATGGCTCGAAAGGATGATCGAATGGCCACCGCCACGCCAATCGTGGTCACTTGCCTTTTCTAGGATTCGTAGGAAGAAGGCCTTCACGCTGCATCTGCTTGCGGGCGAGCTTCCTTCGACGCCCGACTGCTTCTGCTTTTTCCCGCGCTTTCTTGATGGATGGCTTCTCAAAGGCTTCACGCAGCCGCATTTCGCGGAAAACGCCCTCGCGCTGAAGCTTTTTCTTGAGAATGCGCAGTGCCTGATCGACGTTGTTATCGCGTACTAAAACCTGCATATGGGCCTCTTGAGGTCGTAAAAAATGGTGCGCCACCATACGCAATTTGACGTCGAATCCAAGATTGCCCACCTCTTTGTGGCGGGATTTTTTCCGAAGGCCAAGTGACCGTGCGAGGTCATAGCCAACCCCACATCGTGCAATTGTCACGGCGTTCCTCTGGATAACACGGAAGTTTCGGCCATCTCATGGAACGACGTCTTATTTACAAATAGACGCTGCGTCTCGCCTCTTCTCGGCCGGATGCACGTCACGCCTTTCGGCGAGTAGCCGTCGCAGCTTCAATGCCTGGAACTAAGCGGCTGTCGAACCAGGCGATCATTTCCTGAAGTTTTCCTTGGGCAGGCGTGACCTCACCCGCATTCACCAGTTCAGCCGCAGCTTGAGACATCGCCAGCAGAATGCGCGCGGTTTCTGGCACGTATGGTAGATCGGGGCCCGTTTCGTGGCGTTCGCGTATAATCTGATAACGAAGGTTCTCCGGATAAGTCCACGCGCTCACGAGCATGTCTTGGACGCTAACCTGTTGGCCTCCGATATTGATCGTGGCATCGCGATCGGTCTCAACATACCCTGATGCCTCGATACGCTCGCAGGCATCGATTGCTGCATTCATCATGCCTCTGATCACATTCCAGTCTGTTTTCATGGCATCCTCCTTACCGACTGCGCAGGATGGTCGACCGTATGTCGGTGGCTCATCGGATGCAATGTCCACAGTTGGCCCCTTGCGGACATAGCGCCGATCTCCACGACGCTTGTATCACAACGAAGAATTTGATTGGCTACCGATATGCTGCTGGTAAAGCTATGGCAGCAATCTTGTTTGGCTGACGCAGAGACGTGTTGGATCAACTCGTCGGGGTTACCGTGGTTCACTTCGCAAGGGTTTTGATCGTCGGTGGCGGCGCGAGCGGCCTAGCCTGCGCACTCAGTTGCGCTCGTCTCGGAGTAGCCGTCAGGATAGTTGAGAAGAGAGTTTCAAGGACATCGGTGCAGAAGGCGACCGGGGTCGCTCAAGGCGTCTGGCACCAATTGGCGGATTTTGGGATAACCGAAAAGGTGATCTCGGAAGCCATACCCATGAGGCGCTTCGTATTTCACGACGATGCGAGCTTGGTGGCGGATATTCGGGTTCCGAATGTAAATGGCGAGCCGCCCGCGCATCTTTATCCGCAGGCCATGCTTGAGCAGGCCATGGAAGATGCCTTGGCCTCTTACGGTGTAAAGGTTGAGTACGGTCGAACATTCATAGGCGTAGTGGAGAATGCCCATGGCATTAAAGCTAATGTAAGTAACGGCCAAGAGACCGAAGTCATCGAGGCCGATTGGCTTGTCGCCGCTGACGGGAGCAAAAGCGCAGTCCGATCATTCCTCAACGTCCCATTCGTCGGATGTGACTATCCCGAAGAGTGGTCGGTAGCCGAGATAGAGACCCAGGAGTGGCCTCAAGACACACAAGCGCAACTGTTTCTGCAAGCAGATGGGGTTGGCCTCTTTCTTTCACAACCTCGTCGAGGTGTCATTCAGGGCATATTCAATGCGAAGGGTGTGGCCTCGAGGCTCTCTCATATGTTTCGAGATGCCAAGTTGCTTTATGAAAGGGAGTTTCGAGTTTCCCTTCGGCGCGTGCCTTCGCCACAAATGGGTCGCGTATGGCTTATTGGGGATGCGGCCCATGTACAATCTCCTGTTGGCGGCCAAGGCCTTAATTTGGCTGTTTGGGATGGCGTTACGCTTGGACGCGCATTAGCGCAAAACCAGACTGAGGTGGAAGAAACGTTGCGCAATCGCGCACGATCAGTCCTCCGATTCACACATTTTGACTACCTCATGCTGTCGACGAAATGGCGGAGTGTACAATATCTTAGAAATAGCTACTGGAAGTTTGCAGCACGATTCCCACACATTGCAGCTTGGTTTTTCAGACTGATCTCCGGAACGTGGTGACGCGGCAACGATGTCTCCTATTGGCGCATCTACGTCACAACGGCAGCCGGCCTAAGGGGACTTCGGGGCTCGCGAAATTTGACGAGCGATCGCTTTTTCTCCAAGCGACGAGCAGCCTCTCGACATTTGCATCAGCGCCGTCCTCGGACTGTAGTTCAATGTCATACCGCTTGCCGAAATGAATCGTCTCAAAATCCTTCTTGGCGCTACCCACCGGTCTGTTACCTCTCGCGGCTTCACGCTTGACCAGAGTTTCGAGCGGACAATGTACGGCGGCGAAGAAGACATCGTGCTCCGCCAAAAGATCAACGAGTTCTTCCAGCCATCCCTCGGTATCGAGAATGTGTTCAAGGATCAGATGGTTACCCGCATCGGCATATGCCCGCAGCGATCCATGGAACCCGTGGAAAAAGGCCATGCGAGCGTCAGTCCAGCGAAAATCACCACTCTTGAAGCGTTCGGTCGGAAGCACGCCAGCGTCGCGCAGATGATCGATCGATACGTGCCAGAATGGTTTCTCGATGCGTTTCTGCAATGCCCTCGCAATGGTTGACTTGCCGCTGCTCGACGCGCCATGAAGAAAAATAACGTGTGCCATCCTTTCGTCTCCCGGTTTCCAGGCCGCAATTAATGCAGGCATATGACACATCAATGACCGCTGATGGCGCTTTCCTCCCAAGGCGACTATTGGCGTAATCCGTCGAATCGGCCTTTGGTCCAAACCAGACAAACAACTATGTCCTGGTAGAGAAGCGGAACGCCAGTTCGCTTCCCAAATCGACCCTCTCGATCTCCGAAATGTCCGAGGCAGCCAACATTCGCTCCCAAAATGCGTTCCCGGGTTCGTTGTTCGACATGACGCTAAGCTCCCAGATACCGGAGCGGCCATCGAGGAGGCAGGAGAATGCCTGTCGCCCGATTCCGGCACTCCGGAACAAGGGCAGCACATAAAACTCGGCGATTGCAAAGTCGGTGCCTTTTCCCGAGGGCGACCAAGTGTTCACCAGAGCGAACCCAACGGTATCTCCGTCTTTGACAATTAGGTAGGGCCAACGGCCGTCGTCGGTCCAGTAACAGTCAAAGTAAGGGTATTCGAGGTCGACATCCCCGTACTGACTTAACTCTACCAGATAACCAGAAAGCATATCTCGTAATTCAGATTTCTTTGCCTCGCTGGCAGCTATAAGTCTGATCGTCATGATTTCCTGGCTCTTCGCGGTCATAGTGACCTGGTCTGGAGATAGCGGAGGCGGAGTGCTGTTCGGACAATCTGCTTCTGAGCCAGAAACATCACGAAGCCGGCGGCATCAATCGAGCTATATTTGCTGTGCAGTACCATACTCTTCACGGTGAAGCGGAAGCGATCTCTTTTAGGAGTTCAATGAACGCGCTGGTGCGAACCCCCTTCGGGTTCTGTCGTAAATCGACAGTTTGCACCACCACTAGACGTTTTGACGGGACGACCGCGATAATCTGCCCGCCGTAGCCGGAGGCGTAGAACGCGTTCTGACCCCAAGTATCTTCTGGAAGCGTCCACCACATGTAGCCGTAACCCTGCCGTATCCGCTTTGCCCACGAATAGGTAGTCGTCGATTCCCTGACCCACGCCGCTGGGATGATCTGCTTGATGCCCCACTTTCCGTCATTAAGGAAAAGCTGGCCAAACCGGGCTGCATCGCGGGCGCTGAGCTGGATTGGATAGGCGGGATGCTCGGACAGCTTTTCGAGATCGTATCGACCATCCTTGATCGAGAAATCCTCCATTCCGATCGGTCGAGCAATCCGCTTCTCGAATCCTGCGAAGATGTCCTCGCCAGTCTGTTGTCGATAGATAGTCCCCAGAACGTTAAAGTCCCAATTGTTATAGAACCAGAACGACCCAGGCGGGTGACTTCCGCGCGCAGGCCGCTTGCGCTTTATGTCGGCGGTCTCGTGACCGGCTGGATGATAGATACCCGACCGCGACATGAGCAGATCACGAACCGTCGCGGTTTTCTCCTCAGCCGAAAGGCTGGGAGTATTGTCATCAACGCCAAGTCCGGAAAGACGGGCTGAAAGTTTAATCCGCCCCTCGGCAACCGCAATGCCGTAAAGAGCGCTGAGCAGGCTCTTGCGAACGGATGCCATATTTACTTTGCGAGAAGTGTCACCCCAACGAGCGATCACCCGTCCATCCTGGATGATCATCACTGCGGTAGATTTGAGAGATTTCGACTGCAGACGCGCCGCCTCGAGCCGCTCCGTGGACCAGCCGGCGGTCCTCGGATCGATGTCCTCCCATGTCTGGGCGCGGGCTGCACCCGCAATGAAAATCCCAAGAAAAAAAAGGAATGCGAATCGTCGAATGAACATAACGTCTCCCTCTCCGACGAAGGAATGAACATCCAATAATGGCGGCTTTCCGGCACATCAATACGGGCGACAGCCATCGGTGCGATTTCCGCACAATCCACAAAATTGGACAGGCAGGCCACCATAGCTTGACAACAACGCAGCGGCCTTGCCGACACCTTCATGACAATCGACGTATCCCTCTAAGGACCGTGCGAGGATGAACGTTGTACTTTTGAGCGATCTCTCGAACGGATGCGCCGGCATTCAGCATGGTGCGGATTTCCCTGCATTGCACCTTAGTCAGCGCGGGACGCCGCCCAGGTACTTTCCCTTTTGCGTTTGCAGCCGCAATATCCGCGCTGCCATTGCGCTTCGTGTCGGTGATTGCTTAGATCAGCAACGGCGCGCACGCCCTCCGACAATCTACGGCTTTCTGGCTTTGAAAGGACGCTGGAGTAACTCGTTTGGAATCGCATACTCTCTCCATTCTCCCTCAACGAGAGAAAAGATACGGTTTCCGTAATCAAATACGTGCAGTCTGCCTTCCCGGGCAAAAATCGCTGATGGCTGAACCCGTTTGCTCCCGAGCTGGAGCTTCACCTTTGGTGTGAAGGTTTTTGCTAAATGTCCATCGAAGCGAAACAATTCCGAGTCAGCAATGAGGACCAATTCGTCGTCGAGATAAGCAGCATCAGAATAATGCTTTTCGCGGTCTGGCAACGATGAAATCTCAGAGAAACCGCTTTCGGGTGTTCCTATCATAACCAAACCGTCGGAGCCCACCAAATAATCATTGCCTCGATTGTCGGAAGCGACAGCGGCTAACGATGCATATGGTGGTGAAGTCCTGGCGATCCGTTCAGGCAATTCCTGACGTTTCCAACTGCCGGGTGTTCCTGTGTAAAGCGTAGTTAGAACCGGATGGGTACCCTTTTCAGCTCTCAGTCTTTTTTTCAGTTTGAAGCGTTCGTCTTCCGCCATGTCACTCCGATATAGGGGATGGCCCGGGTAAAGGTTGAAATATCGTTGGTTCGGTCTTTGGATCGCAACGATAAAGATTTCACCCTTGATATTCTCGCCGAGAATGGCCCATTCAGTCTCCGAGTAAGGATATTCAGTTGTAAGCGACGGCGACACATCCTCCCAGCTCTCGCCTTTTCCGAGCTTCAAGAAGTTCCCGCTGCCTGCCACAAGCCAACGATTGTCGTAAGGAAGAATGGAGCGGAAATCGACTTCGGATGCGGTCTCGGATTCGGCTTGAGTTCCGGGGATGATGAAATGCTGTGAACCGTCTGGACCGACGACGTAAATATCGCCCTGAAGGCTGATCGTGACATAGGAAGGCCCTGCATCGTCTTTCAACGACGGTATCACGCGGATGTCGCGCAACTCCCTGCGAACATCCGACCGCGAGAATGTTTGTTCAACGGCGTCGCGTATGAGAATGATCGTGTACGGATCGTCCCAACGCGGTCCGCCCAACAGAGCAGCGAAGTGGCGGTCAGTGTGTCCCATGGATGCCTGATAGAGTTTGGGCTCCCATTTGCCGTACAGCTCTTCGAAATCTTGCTCGTCATTCAAAGTGTCGTCCAAGAAGGTCTCTCCTTTTTACGGATATTTTCCAGCACGAAGTACATCAGCGATCTTGCCTGTTGGAAGCGGTTTTTCCTTCGTCCTTCCCGGAGCGGAAAGACCTGTCTTCTTCTTCACCTGCTCTTCCGCCCGCGCGTTTGCTGCTTCTGCGCAGGCTTTGTCGATTCCTTTTGTTGCCAGCAGCGCATCTTGAGACGCCAACAAGATATCTTCCATAGGAGCTGTTCCCGGATAATCCGGATGATCAATCCCTTTCAGCTCGTTTCTGGTCAGTTCATGCACACCGCCAGAGCCGTTTTTTCGGCTGTGTTGGGCCTCAGTCAGACAGATTGACTCCCCTTCACCTTCGGTAGGAGCATTAGGCACTCTTTCCGTCGTTACTTTCCCTGGACGATCGCCCAGACGGTATGTCATGTCGGCGACGACGTGGTGGGCATAGTCGCCCGCGCCAGAACACTCCTCTTTAATTTCGTCGTACGGACCGATCAGACATTTTTTACGTCGTCTTTTCTTACCATCGATCCTGGTACTTGGACCGAGCGGCGGAGGAGGGACTGGTTGAGGACCAGGTTTGGGGTCTTCTTTTTTTTCTTGCTCCTCTTGCTGTCGGGCTTCTCTGATGTCTTTCAGCTTTTGCTCGATTTCCTCGTCAGAGAGACCTTGGAAGGGGGCCAGCAAACCGTTTACTTCCGCATCGGACATCGTTCGAACGTCCATTGGTTTGCCGGATATTGATGACAGGATATCGTTTGCCAGCGGCACCCTTTCTTCTGGATCGATGGCAATACCGTATTTTCCGGAGAAATCCCAAGTCTCGCGTTTCAAAATATTCCCAAAAGTGACAGGTTGGCGGCCACCAAGAAGCTTGTCCTGAACAATTACCGCCTGCCCTGGTTTGGACATTATCGCGCCCAAGGCACGCCCCTCAGTGGCCCGCTCATCCTCCGGCATTGAGAGGTCGCGGAGCATATCCTCGAGCACCATGGCCCAGATACCTTTCCGCAAGAGTTTCCCACCACCAACCTTTGGCAGACTGGGAGTTTTGGGAATCGGTCGAGATGTCGACGGAGCGTGTGCTCCACCACCATTTACAGTACCTGTGGCTGTACCAGTGAGTGCGCGAGTATTATTGCCATTGGACGAGAACCATCCATTGTTACCGGCATCGGTCATCGTTCCGGTTGCAGCTTGCGCCAACTGCACAGGCGCATCATCCTGCCATCTAAGCGACCCCCGCACCGGATCATCATCCTTGGGAGGATCATAGGTCTGCGTGCCGCGGACGAAGATCGCCTCACCCTGGGTATTCCTGCTGTTCATATAAAAACGATCGAGGTGGCGAATGACATGCGAGCCTTCGGCACGGACCTGATCAGCATGCCCGATGGGTTCGCAGATGCTTTCCACCGTGCCGGATTTTACCCCCTTACGGCTACCGGGCGCATCGCCGTGCACATGTGTCGTACACGAACGCATCACCATTGCCTTTTTGCCGGTGAACCGAACAGACGACGTGTAGTTTTTATCATGGCCGCAAAAATCCACGACCGGATAGGGAATAGGCACCACCGACGAGCCAACCGGTGTCAGGCATACATCAGGTGCCAAAGAGACGATACGCGCCTCATCGATGTCACGCAGTCCCTCACGCGGTGTCCCCGTCGTCCATGTGCCGGGATATTGGGGCTCTCCGATATAATTGTCGCGGGGGATGCTCATGCTGTCTCCCTCTCGGTCAGAGCCGCTTCGGTTTCGGACGACTTCAGACGAACGCGCGTCAGGGTAAGTTTTGTTTCACCGGCATCGGGAAGAGGAAACCTGATGCGCCAGGTCAGAAGCACCCGTCCGTCATTGCGCCAGTCGAATTGCACGCCATCGAGCTTCAGCACATGCCATTCATCGCGATCTTCGCGAGAGCAATGGACACCGAGGGTAAGGCCAGGCAACGAGCCTTTCGCGACCGGATGCTCAGAACTCAGGTTAACGAGCTCGTAGTTCTCGTCACCCTTGAGGTGAGGCGTCGCGATGAGATCAGGATGGGCCGCCTGCCAGAAGCGTGGATCAAAATCACGCGGCAAGAGGGGGTGCCTCTCCTCCCGCCAACCATCGTCATAGGTTCCGGAATATTGCTGACGGAACTGCCACCAAGGCGAAACAAGCCCAAATCCCTGCGGTTCCGGCGTGCTCCGCCAATCGGAATGCTCACCGACGGTAGCGATCTGCGGAGCTGGAACAGGCCCGGCGTCGGCAGGCATCTCAAGATTGACGATGCCGCACCCAAGCGGGTTTCGGCGCTCCACGTCAATCGGTGTTTCCGTCCCCGCGTCACCTGTGCCAGGGATCGCGCCGCCATAAGCGTTGCGCCAGCATATGGCCACGCTTCCAGCCGGTTCAGGATCGCTCAGTTTCCAATCCGCTATGACACGTTTGGCTTCCCTGGCGGAAAAACCTGCCCATTTCTCCTTAACGACAGGCTGCCAGAAGCGTCTGCCGAAAACCTCGATTTGCTTGAAAATTCCGCCAACGCGGATGGAGGCACGCCAGGATTTCTCCGGCTCGCCGCTCGCAGACCACGCATTCCCGAGAAAGGTTATATCCGTCCCGGGCTTGTCCGGGGTAAGATCGCTTTGGCGCAGGAGGACGGTCTGGTGCGGATCGCCCTCATAGGCGTCCTCCCACTGAAAACTTTCCTGCTCGGCTGCGATATCCAGAGAACCGCCCTGGGCATGCATGAATGTTGCACGCACGGAGACGATACAATCGAGCCCTCCTTCGGCATCGAACTGACGGAACGCCATGGCGGGAAACGGCAGGCGGTTCTGAAGTTCCAAGACCCGGCCTCCGTCAGTTCAGATCGATCGGCTTGCCGCGAAGCTGAAAATGATCCGTCGCTACGAAGTTGAAGGTCTTGCCAAGAATGATGACCTCGCCATTCGCCTTCATGATGAATTTGGAATCGCCGCATTCGATGACGAACTCTTCACCGACTGCAATCTTCTTGAACTTTCCGACGCTCTCCAGCGACGTCTGGCCTACATTCGTAACCTTGCTGACCCCGATCTGTTCAGCCCGCGCCACACCGACGCTATCGGATTTGAACGTGCTGACGATCGTGTTCATGATGCCCGGCAGCGGAAATAGCCCCGAAGCATCGGAACCGACGCCCGAGCCGGAGCCGGCGAGCGCCGTACCCGCATCCGCACGCGGACTTGGACCGGAGACCACGCCCTCGCGCGAGGAAATACCGCCAGCACCAAGAAAACCGAGCGCGGAAGAGGCGAGCGTGGTGGCGAAGGCTGCGACACCCGGGCCACCGCCGCCGGCGATCTGGGCGGCCTGTGAAAGGAGACCCGCTGTCTGCCCGGAGAGCGCCTGCACACCCGCCATGGCCATCATCGCCATCGGCCCCGTGCCGCCGACAACGGTGTTCACCGAACCACCGATCTCGTGTTTCTGGTTGCCGGAAACTTCCACCGCACGGTTGCCGCCGACCGAGGCGACCTCGTGCCGGTCGATGCGTTTGGTCCGGTCGTTCAACACCCGGGTGGTCTGGTCCTTCTGGGCGTGGAAGAACTGGTTCTCCTTGCCGGCCTCATCCTCGAAGGTGATTTCGTTGAAACCGTCGCCCTTGTGACTGTTGGAGCGAAGCACCATGCGCGTCTTGTTGGCGGGCAGATCGTAGGGCACGGAATTGGCGGGATTGTTGACCACGCCTATGACCAGCGGTTTGTCCGGGTCACCATCGACAAAGGCCACCATCACTTCCATGCCGATGCGCGGGATAACCTGCGCACCCCATGTACCGCCGCCCCATGCCTGACTGACCCGCACCCAGCACGTATCCGTCCCATCCTTCTTCGCCTTGCGGTCCCACGGGAACCACAGCTTGATGCGGCCATATTGGTCAGGGTGGATTTCTTCGCCTTCAGGGCCGGCGACGATCGCCACCTGCGTGCCTTCGATGCGAGGCCTTCTGGTGGCCCGGTGCGGCGTCAGCGGCACACGAGCCGGGATCGCTTCGAAGTGATTGCGATATTCCGGCTCGTTGCTGTTTGTCTCATAGGAGAGATCAACAATGCTATGGCTTGCCCTAATGATCACATGCTCTTCATAGGCATGCTCTGGATGGGCAACCTCGAAAGGCGTGAAACGGCGGCCGGCCTCCAGAATGCGCGTGGTCGACGAACCGAACACCCGGTCGTGATCGGCCTCGATGGACTGGGTTCTGAGTTTCTGCGCCCGCTCGGCCTCTTCCACCGTCTTGATGCGGGCCGGATATTCGTAAAGCTCGCGCTTCGTCGCATCCGGCATCTGCACCAGCGATGGCGTCATCGTGCCCGGCACCATGCCCGGCGTCTCGAAATTCCAGTCTGCGCCCGCGCGCTGGCCCGAGACATAGGAGAAACGCCGCGCCCAGTCGTTGATGTGGTTGCGATCCGACGAGCCCTGCGCCAGACGCACTGTCCCCTCACCCTGCGCGGCCGGCGACGGCCCAAGCCAGCCGCTGGCGCTATCGGCCACATGCAGCTTGTGGGAACCATCCTCGTGGCTGAACCAGTAGAACAGGCCGTCCTCTTCGAAACGGCGGGTGAGATAGTCGAGATCGGTCTCGTTAAACTGTACGCTGTAGTGCTGTGCAGGCGGCGGCGAGATGATGCCTGACGTATCTGGTGCGGGAATACCGTGTTCGGAAAACAGCGTCTCGACGATCTCGACCGCCGTCTTGTCCATCCAGATGCGGCAATCGGAACGGCGTGACAGAAGCCACATTTGCGGGCGGATCGTCAGCGCATAGGAGCGCATGCCGCGTGTGATAGGCGGGCCTTCATGCAGCTCCGTCACCAGGCCGTTGAACGGGCGGCGGATGCCGCTGCCTTCGTCGCCATCACCTTGCTCGATCTCGACCGAGACATCGACAAGCCGGCCGATCAACTCTTCCGGCTTGACCGCGTCCTTCTTGGCCCGCACGTTCAGGTGAATCTCGAAAAGCCGCGAAACACCCTCGTCAACCGCAAGTCGTTCCGGCAGAAGCTGGTCTTCCCCTAACGGAGACTTGACCTTGAGCACACGGCTTGCCTGAACGAAATCGGAAGAAGAAGACTGATCATTCATGGCAAACCTCGATGGAAGATCGGAAAAAAATCAATCAACTGCCAAAATCTCGACAGAATGCAATCAAACATTGTGGCGAAACCATGGACTCAACATGAATTCTGCAACCCGGATAGGGCAAAATACTACCCATGAAATTTGACAGGAGGGGGTGGACGTGCCGGTTGGAGCAAGGCCGAAACAGACAAAACACGACGCCGACCACTATGGCTTGCGTCGAGAAGAAGCCGCCGGGGCACACCGCGGTGCTGGCTGGTGGGTAAGCCTAAGGCGGCGCGGCCACAGGATCGTCAGGCTGTTCAAGGACAGTGTCTACGGGTCGGGCGATGCCGCCTATCGTCAGGCACGCGCCTACCGCGATGCCATTATCCTTGCAATTCCGCCTGCCACCAATCACGAGCAGGCCGTACTTCTGCGTAAGAACAATCGGAGCGGAATTTCCGGCGTGAGGCGCGTTGATACGGCTGACGGGGATGTCTGGCAGGCAACGCTGATGACGAGTGAGGGACAGAAAAGAGAAAACTTCTCCGTCGCCAAACTGGGCGAGGAGGCGGCAAAGTCGATGGCGATAACGCAGCGCCGCAAATGGTTGAAGGCGCTGCCAGTAACCCATCTCGCCTATGCCCATCACGCTGCCGAAGTGGCGCGGCATCGTTTTGGCGAAGAGCTTGTGCCTTTGGACGACGTTATGCCCGAGTCGCGTCTTGGCGACGCGGAAATCGAAGCACGCATCGGGGCGATCAATGAACGGTTTGATGCGGCGCGCCCGAAGCGGCTGCGGGTCCGGGTGAAAAGCTATTCGACGGACAGGGTGTCCATCGCTGTTTCCGATGCGGGTAGTCCTGCGCGGAAAAAGCTTATGCACCTCAATACGAGAGGCGGGGCCGGGGTCGAAATCATCGAAGCCATCAAAGGTGTCATGAAAGAAGCGGTCGCGACCGTCTACGATCAAAATATCTGGCTTTGGTTCAGCTCGGAGCATGTAAACGAACTGCTCGACCCGCAGACCTTTGATATCGACCAAGGTTTCAACGTCCTGGTTATCGTGCCCGAGGAGCGGTTACGATCACATGCGGAACAACGAACGGAAGCGATCGATTATGCGCGGCACGAAGAGCAAACCATATAGATGCAAAATCGAAAAGCAGCACTGGCGGCCCACTGTCATGGCATCGTTTGCTCTTCCGCTCCTGATATCAGTCTCGATGGCAGCGGAACCCTCCGATCACGACAAGGCCAGATTACAGAAAGCCGTCCTCGGCTGCTTTATGGTTCCTGCCGGCGCGACAACCTCCGCCATCATCGAAGCACATTTCGAAGATGGGAAACTGAAAGGCGTGCCGAAAGTCGTGTCGAAAGGAGATGGGCCACTCAATGAGGCATTCGCACAAGCGGGTGTTCGTGCGATCCTGAAATGCGAAGCAAAGATCGCCGTCCTTCCAATCGATGGCGACGTACGCTTCAACTTCACGGCTGAGACAGCAGGGACAGGCGTAGCCCCTGATACCCCGAAAGAGGTCGCGCCAAAGAAACTTTCCCCCGGGCAACAGCCGGCCCACGAGAAGGAAGCGAAAAAGATCGAAAACTTCCTGAACGAACGCCGAATATCGGATTGAAGGCAAATTCCGATTGGTTTGTCAGATATTTTCTACATCGACAGGAGACCAGCTCATGGCAAATGAACGAGCCAGCATCGAAGAAATACGCGGGTTTTACGCGCGGTTGATGGTAGAAGCGAGCAGGTCGTCCAACCCGCGGCTCGAAAGGGCTTTCGAGGTCGTCCCCCGCGAAGCTTTCTTCCCGCCTGGTCCCTGGAAAGTCATGATCAACCTCCGGTATTTCGATACGCCGAGTGCTGATCCCGTTTACCTCTACCATAACGTCCTGGTGGCGCTTGATGCAGACAAAGGAATCAACAACGGGGAGCCTTCGCTTCATGCGGCCTGGCTCGGAGCAGTTGCACCGCAACGCGGAGAAGCGGTCACGCATATCGGTGCGGGAACGGGATACTACTCAGCGATCCTGTCGATGCTCGTGTTGCCAACAGGTACAGTAACAGCCTTCGAAATCGACAAGAGCTTGGCTGAAAAAGCTCGACTTAATCTTGAACCCTTCGAGGGAGTAAGCGTGATCAACGCTGACGCGACCCAAAAGCGGCTCCCTAAATCCGATGTGATCTATGTGAATGCTGGAGTGGCAGCACCTCCAATTGACTGGCTACGAGCACTCAAGCCCGGCGGTCGGATGATCTTTCCGTGGCGACCAAGCGAGGAAGTTGCCCTGACGCTGCTGGTTCGGGCCGACAGCGGCGGCTTCAGTGCCAAACCGTTGATGCCGGCATGGTTTATTCCATGCGTGGGCGCTTCAAGAGAGGTTGCTCCTTCCAGAGTGCCGGCCAATTTCGACGAGGCGCGGACTATACGGTCTATCTGGAGAAAGGCTGACCGCTTCCCCGACCAAAGTGCAATTGCCATCTATCCGGACGTCTGGTTTTCCTCAGAACCCACTACGCCCACAGCAATCGAGTCAGGCAAGTGACACGCGCGACACCTTTTCCGTCTATTTTTCTGCTCGGTAACGACGTAAAATATGCTTCGGGTGTTCCCATTATCTCATCGATTTGAGTTGATATTGATAACGGCGGAAGAACCGACCTGAGCAAAAGAATAATCGACCGCACCTCGTTTCCACCAGGCTGTCGTACTTTCGATCGCGTCATTCTTGTCCAGATTATCCGGTGCACCAAGCTTCTCCGATAACGCATCCAGGAAACCGGCAGGTCTTGGTGTGGAATATGCGCATGCTTTGTGTCCGTTCGGACCAATGGCAATCCAAAAAGACAATGACTCGGCTCCGCCTGCCTTCTCTTGCCGCCAGCCCACAAGGTCCACCGAACCGCCATTATAGGCGACGAAACTACGACGCCATTCCTCTGTTTCCGCATCAGTCAGCCGCGGCCAGCCAAGTTCGTCACCCTTGATCATCGCGGTCTGCACGGTGGGCGCTTCACAGATAGTGAGAAGACGCTCCGCCGTCATGTCCGCCGGCATCGCCGTGGCCATCCCGAAACTCAAAAATGCAGCGCAGAAGCTGCCAATGGTCAATATCTCAAGATGCCGAAGCGGACTTGCTCGCTCTGCGCTCCTCATTTTCTTCTCCGGTTCGTCATCGTCCATGGGATCAGACCGCCGCGTCCGAAAGTAAACGTTGCGGGATGGATGCAGCCAGTTGAGGATCATGCCCCGGCGTTCATACCGGGCGCAACAGGCTTCCTGTCGTTCGCAAACGCTCTTCCAGTAATTCCACAAGCTGCTCCTCGCGAATACGACCCTGCCCCAAGCCGAGCTTCATGGTCAACTCGCGCCAACCATATGTCGGCCGTACCTGGGGTGCGCCATAGGCATCAGCGAACCGTGCAAGAGCGACTGCATACCCATAACCGTATTCCATCTCGACCGAGCCGCCGACAGATACCCAGATATCGGCACCGATAAAAATCGGCGTCCTGAAATCGCCACCGACAACCATCGACGAGTCTTCCCTGGACGCGAAAACCCACTCCCTGACGACGGCATCTCCGGTGACGAAGACAATGCTGGCCCAGTCATTGTCGATGCTGCCGCAGTTCAGATCGCCAAAGACAACGAGGGTAACATGGCCATCGCCCCCTTCGATGCGTGTTGAGACTTTGCCGCTGACATGCAGGTTTCCGTCGATCACAGTGATCCATGAAGACGGGACGAAATCCCCGTCAATCGTGAGATCGCCGCGATGAATGCACGCGTCCGCAGTTTCGTTTTGGGGGCCTCCGGGAACCAGCTGAAACCTCAACAGGGCCTCGGTCACGGCGGGGTCGGGAAGCTTCCTCGACCTCTGGGTCACAAATTCCTGCCACTCTGCTGACGTTACGCTGTTCAAGGGCACCCACTCTCCTCTTTTCGCCGAATATGCCTGAACGGCAGCATGCCACTCGCTTTGACCCGCAGCGGACCCTAGAAGGCTGATGTAAACATGTCCAGCAGAGGTGGTTTGTGCATGAACGGCTTCCTGGAACACCTCTATGGAAGCGGACTGTTCGGAGAGGGAATGATGCCGAAAAGACTTCTAGCAATTTTGCGCCTGTTGTCGGTCGTCATCGCGCTCCTTGGCGCGGCAGATACGCCCGCTTTCACAGAATCTCGTTACGTCGCCGCAGGCACAACGGACCAGCCTGCCTATTTGGGTAAGGTCGAAGGAGTCCTTATCTTCGAGGGGCGAACTGGCGAAGGGCCGATGAAGGACGCATGGTTCGCCTTCACGCTCGCGAACGCCGCTCGCATCAGGATCGCGGTAGACCAACCAGATGTCACATTCGATCTGCGCGTGGTTGGCAGTTGGGGCGTCGATGGCGTTCTGATCAGTACCGCCCTCTCCCATGAACCCAGCATCGAGTACGAAGTGGATGCGGGAACGTACCTGTTGCGTACCTATGCGGACACCCCCTCAAGCTACACCGCCACGCTGAAGGCAAACTGACATATACCGTCGACCCGCCACTGACATCGTCAGCGGCGGGAACGACCAGAGGGGACCATCCGTGCTTATGGATAAACGACTATCAGACCAGGAACATACCGCCGTTTAAACTCGAAGCGTCAAAATTTTCAAGAACAACGCCCGCGTACCATACGTCGTACCCATCTTCTGGATTGTCGGTGTAGCTTGTCAGAGCAAAACGCACGACGGCGTTATTTCCCTGCTGCCAACTTAATTTTTCAAATTGCACCAGGGTATCAATCACAGCCTGATACGAACCGTCAGGAACATCCAATCTGGCTTCGGCGAGGTCAAAAAATTGCGAGAAATCGAGCTTATCACCTTCTCCCGGATTAAAGTCCTTCACTACGGCGTAGTTAAAATATTCGGGAGCATTAAAGTCGTACTCGTCCATATGCACGAAGAAGGCTGGAAACCAGCCAATCGTAGGTGAATTGAGATACGATTCAATTTTGAAAATATCCGCTCCAGCGCCACCCGTCGCCGTATCCAGCCGATCATTAAAAACGAAGGTGTCTTCACCACCTTCGCCATCGAAGTGATTTTCTTCACCTTGTACGCCGCGGAAACTGTCAGCAAATTTACTGCCAACAATTAGCGATATGCCGTTATACACGTCACCTTCGGCATCGCCCGTATTTTGTGACATATCGTCGAGGTTGATGTTTACGGATGCCGAGGCGATATAAGAAACGGTATCATAACCACCTGCCCCATCGTAAATGTCAGCACCCTCGCCTCCGATGAACAAGTCATCAGCTGAGGTGCCAGTAATTACATCGTCTCCGTCCCCTCCAATCATCACAACACCGTTTTGGTAATAGCTGTACCAGAATGGATTATCAGGAACCGTCAGTATATCGTCTTCGGCGCTGCCATAGACTACGGGCTTATCATTATAGAGAAAGGCGGTAATCCCATCTTGGAACGCTTCAGTTGCCAATGATGTCATTGCAGATGGAAGGTCCAATATACTCGGACTGTTGGCCTGCCACGCCGCCACATTTCCCAAATCCGCTAAATAGTCGCTCTCAGTGTAGGTCGTAGCAGCCTGCCCCGGTCCCGTAAAATTGATGTTGACCGTCCGACCGATGGTCGAGGGATCAATCACAGATTCAAGATATATGTTGCCCAATATCGTGAGAGGGTTGCTGGACACAAAATCGAAATTCTCCTGAACAGCTTCATTCGGGACTATTCGATAATTTTCAATGGTGCGAGTGCCGTCAGCGGCGACGCGGAAAACAACATCGTCATCCAGCTTGAAGGCCTGTGATCCAAAAATAAAAGTACGCTCTGCCCAATCATTTGTGGCGTCAGCGTATTCGTATGCCTGGAAATTTATCCCATAGGAGGACAACCCGAGTATTCCGGCCAATTGCGCCTTACTGTATATACCTTCAGCTAAAGTATTGCCCGAATTGAAAAATGCTTGCACGAGGGCCGACTGTGCTCCCGTTGCAAACCGGCCGGCACCTGTTGTCATAAATTGTGCAGTGTCCAAATCTACAGTTTCGCCCACTTCATTGGAGCGATTGGACCATGTGTTTTGGAGGAGGTCGCTCGGCGTGCCTGTTTGGCCGAAGAGATAAAGATTGAGTACGCTTGATGTCACTGGAAGCATTTCTACACTCCTTGTGGTGCAATCATCAATAAGTAAACACTAATACAACTATATGGTGATTTTATCTCTGTCAAACGTTAGATGCGAGGTCGCCCCATGAAGCCTGGAACTGTCACATCATACGAATTGAAATGGGCTTTCGCCTTATGCGCAGTGCCCGTTGCAATCTGCTTATGGGTTGCGATTAGTGTCGAGAATTCCGCCGCGTTCTGGCAAACAACCGCCGTCCCAGTTCTCGGATATGCAATCATATCGTTTGCCGGTATCGGCCCCCTCATATCAGTGATTGCGATTTGGGGACGCAACCCCATCATCCAATCGGTCTTCATCGCCTACTACATCGTTCTTCTCGGGGTTGCAGACCTCCAACCGAAGCCATTGGAAGACGCTTCATTCGGCGATCAATTCGTCAATGTTTTTCGAGCGGCTTATTACGGCTTGCTGGTTCTCTTTTTGTTGGCTCTCCTCGTAGTTATCGTAAGAAGGAGGAGAGATAGGAGCGCGATGAAGTCGATCGTTCTCGCTGTGTTTATTGTCCTATCATCTGCGCTCGCGCTCGCATTGCCACAGGTTCTTTAATCCCGGAGGATTTGGGCAGGCGGACCAACTCAGCTTCACGCCAACCGGCGTATCCCCCGGACGACCGTCCGAGGATGAACGTTGTACTTTCGAGCGACTTCCCGAACGGATGCGCCGGCATTCAGAACAGCACTGATTTCCCTGCATTGTCCCTCGGTAAGCGCAGGACGCCGCCCGGGCAATTTACCTCGTGCTCTCGCAGCCGCAATGCCGGCGATGGTTCGCTCTCGGATCAGCGACTTCTCGAATTCGGCAAGCGCGGCGAGGATATGGAATATCAACTGACCGCCCGCCGACGACGTATCTATGCTTTCAGTCAGGGACACGAAGCCGACTCCACGGCGTTTCAGAGTTTCGACCATGGAAATCAGATGGGTGATCGACCTTCCGAGACGATCAAGCCTCCAGACGACCAGAATATCGCCGCGTCGAAGCGCCTTCAGCATCGAAGTCAGGCCGCCTCTTTGCTGGAGGCTTCCTGAGACGCCGTGGTCTTCGAATATACGTTCGCACCCCGCCAGACGTAGTGCGTTTCTCTGTAAATCAAGATGCTGGTCAACTGTTGAAACGCGCGCGTAACCGATCCTTGTCATGTCGCCGATGAAGCCTTCCATTTCACACATTCCAGATCACGACTTGACAGAAACGAACGGTTTCGCGGGAGGGGCATCCAGTCTCTCGTTCAAGTCTTGAATTTAACAATGAGAGGCAATTACGCGTAGAACGACAGCCTCAGGTCCGTCGTGACAAAACCGTTCGTTTCTGTCCGCTTTGACGGACATCAATTGAAGCCTAATGTCTCATTTTCCGATCTCGTGAGGCGACTCACGGACGCGTGGCTGGAAAGCTCGAGCCAATCGGTCTCTTCAGACGTAATCTGCCGTTCCGTGAAAGACCTCCTCAAAGTCAACATGGCGTTAATCGTCGTTGACATGGCGAGAGCACCGCCCGACTGGTACATGGATTTCGTCCAACAATATGGGATTCCAACGAGTCTGGTAGACGCCAAAGGTCTCCAAGCGGCCGGTAGCCTCCGTGACGTTTCGAGGGGTCTCGAGCGACACATTATTGAAGCCTGCGAAAAGGCGGTCGGAGACGGGCGACCGATTACTGGAAGGATCGATCGAGTATTTCAGGATACGAGGGTTGTCGCCAGCGGCATCGTCGTACCCGATCCGTCGGCAAAAAAGACGTGGTGTGTCATTCTCGGTGAGGTCCACTCCATCTCAGCCGTCGTGCAAGACGTTCGTTTCGACGACATTGATCTGTCAATTATCCAGCTACTGCGAGAAGGGCTGTCCGCGCGCGAGGTCGGCCACATTATCGAACTCTCCCCACGAACCGTGGAGCACCGCATTGAGAGGATGAAGGCGCGTGCTGGCGTAAAATCGATAGTTCCACTATTGATCGTCAAAAACCTAGACTCGGCTTCGTAGGTTTCACTCAACTGGGAAGCCCACAATTCCGTATCCGGGACGGTGCAGGCTAAGAGCACCCAGTTCGCCTTGCCTGCCTTGTCGTTGGCGCGGGAAATGGCGAGGTTCAACACCTCGACAGGCTTGCCGCCCTGATCGACCATCAGTGGCTGGGCGATTTCGCAGGATGCTTTTTGTGGCACCTTATGGTCCGTTCCAGCCGCAACGACGCAACGCAATGTCCAGTCGTCGAAGCGTTGCGTACGAACCTCCGTGGACGGTCGTTTTGCTGTAACCTGGAGCTGTACGAACCCGCATCGACTTGCGAAAAGGCTTTGTATCCCGCCTGTCGGATTCAATCGACAGAAGCATCGGACGTCTTGTCGACGCAGACATGGATGAGGCGTCCACCAAGCTCAACGCGTTGCAGGCGCAGCCGCAGAATGCGTTAACGTTGTTTCAGTAAATCAACAAAAATAGAACCACAGGGTGTGGCGACAGATTTCATTTCTGCTACAGCGCGAAATGGCGGCGTCGCAAAACAGGGGAACGTCGACCGAATCCTCTCGCCTACTAGAAAGGTGTTGGAGGCAAAGTTTTCTATCAATTGGAGAGGCAATTACCGAAGATGAATTTCTTGCGTCGCATTTTTGGCGGAGTGCAGCCGTCCTACCTCATTCGATCCTATCTGATGGGTGTCGTCGTGTTTGCCCTGATGATGAGCATGCTGAGCGTTGAGGCTCAAACCGGGTCACCTGTCGCGTTGGTCATATTTTCATTGGCGAGTACGTTGCTTTTTCCTTTCTCCAAGTTGGTTTGGGATGAACTCCGCAACCTCGCCCTCGGGAACAACATTCTTTTTATGAATGCGATCGTCCTGTTCATGCTCAAGTTGCTTGTAAACCTCCTCCTCTGGGCGTGCGCAATTGTCATCGCGCCAATTGGCATTCTGTATCTGTGGTTCCGGACTCGACAGCCGACCGCCGGTTGACGAAGAGGGATTGCCGTAGCTACCAGCTAACGGCGACCGGCCGAGTCAGATGAGGGCAGCTCATAGTGGGTTGCAGTCACGTGGCTGGCGACAGACGTAATCAGACGCATCCGTAGTTGCCGCTGTTGGCGGTTTCGACGATATGACGTGACGATCGGTCCACATCCTTGGCGACGAGAATCACACCCTCGTCGTCGGAAATAGATCGGTAATGGTGATCATCGTCGCCATCTAGGCCTTGAATAACTGTGAGCGTAGAGGCTACCCGGACGATAGCGACCTGAAATGAGCGCAGAGGTTTGCGGCGCAAAGCACCGACAGTCGAATGAGATAAGGATTTTAAATAGGAGATAGAATGATGTGCCCAGAATTGGGCGGGGGTACATACGTTTCCGCAGCACCCCCAAAAGTTTGTTTAGACTCTTCCGGCGTCCCGTAACCGAGCTTCGCTTCATCGAAATGTCGCCGCCGACCGAGTGACTGTGATAATAGTGTCCGATACGCGTGTGTCAATACCGAGGCCCAATGTCTACGCCTAATCATCAAGCCGCAATTCTGGAATTGCTGGGCAAATATTTCAAGAAAACCCTTCAATCTCACCAGTACCAACCGATTTTGACGGATTTGAGAAGATGCCACCCTGAGCTTCTCAGGGACTGCCTCGTTGAGGCCGTCGAGGCTACCGACAAGGACCCTGCAGTCTCGCAAGAGGAGCCTAGCCGCGCAGCACTTATGAGAATCTACAACCGAAAAACCAAAGAAATGGCCGCAATGTTTCCGTTTCTTATGGCAACCGAGGGAGCACTTCGGGGCCAACTTGCCTGTGAGATGTATCGCATTTTCGGGACCGACCAATGGTGGTTGCCTTATTGTGCAGCTCTTAACTCGGGAAAAGAATTCAAAGACGTTGCCGACATCAACGGGGTCCCTGTTCCAGGCAGCAAATTCTCGAACTCCGTCGGTAAGATAATCATGTCGATCAACGCCAAAGAGGGGAAAAATGCTTCGACGATAACTTGCGGATTGGAGTTCTTGAGCGAAGCGACGTTCGGCCAGCTCAGATACTTAGGCGAACATTCCTGGGCTCAAATCATGCAGGTATTCCGAGGAAAAAAGGGAGATATTCCTCAAATCGTCAAGCAGGATTTCATCAATCTGACGAAGGAAATCCTAGATATGAGGAATAGCCTCTATCATCATCGACCAATCTCAAACCAGCAGAAGTGCGTTGAGGCCTGCGAACGGTTGCTCGATCATTTCGATCACCATCTGGGGGCATTTGATCACGCGATATCTCAAGCGATCTATGTTAGGCCGGAATTTAAGGTTGATAGAAAGCCGCGGCACGACATCGTTGTAGCAGATTAGTCTGCTGCCGATCTTCGGTTCGCTGGGCTTGGCGGACTACCGCGGCGACGTGTCGCCGTATTGAGAAGATGAAGGCGCGTGCAAGGTCAAACTCGATAGTTCCACTGTTAACCATGAGAAGGTGACGGCCGCATCTCGTGACGGATCAGTCGCCCCAACTGACAAACTTGAGGGTGGAATTACTGTTCATTTTGTAGTCGACAACCTTGCACCCGTTTTTCTCCCGCACAGGCGCAGCCCCTTTTAAAACAAGGGTGTGCCATCCTTGCTGATGGCCAGAAACCCTATACTGAGCAGGATCGCAGCCCTCCTTGAAGACATAAGCGGTTCCACGGATCACAGCATTATCGTTGTACGGGTCCCAAGGCGAGTTGGCTTTGAATAGTAAAGCACCTGGTTTGACGGTGCCCGCGATCGACTTTTGGGGATCGCGATAGATGATGGTTCCCTTACTGGGTGACACGATCACCACCGATCCGTTGTGGTCGAAGACTTCACGGTTGTCGACCGACGTCTGCGCGTCCGAGGTGAAGTATTGATCGGTCGGTTGAGGGCCGCAGGTCGGCAACATCGTGCCGGATGAATAGAGGCGACCGTCCTTTTGACGCGTCAGATAGAAATAGTAGTTGCCGTGAGGGTCTTGAGCCACAGGACCACCGAACCCCTTATCGTAGACCGCATCAACCGACCAGGCGCACGTTGCGCCCTTGCCCTCGATTGAGAAGGTGACCTGCACCACCGTTCTCGATTTCATGTCATCGATATCGAGGTGGCAGGTTTGGTCATTGCCGCAGTCCCGTGACCAGCGCCCCCGGAACTCTTCACGACTAGCGGCCCTGTCCGCAGCGGCGGTCGAAGCCAAGATCGACAGCAGAAAGATAGATGTGATGACGGTCGATTGCATGCGGCGAACTCCTGTAATCTTGACGATACCGACCACCGTGGAAAGGCGGTCGGCACTCGTGTCGCGCGGCATGGGCGGCAGGCGACCGCGCAAATCATGACGTGGTTTCAAGTGTGGGCTCTGTCAGAGCTTGGGTGCGGGAGCGGCGCTACTCGTGTTCTTCGCCCTCGCAGCATCTATCCTTTTTCGGGCATCCTGGTTGTCGACGTCGAAATCACGGACGAGATCAAGGTGGTTCATCATACCCATGTCGAGTTCAGTTGCGAGACCGGTCTCGGACCCGCGGACTGAAAACTCAATGTACAAGCCGCAGAAGGCCGCGCTCTTTTTGGCTTTTCCCGCGGTATGGTCATCCAGTCCTACTGGGAAGTCATTCGTCCCGATACAGCCGAGCGATGACTTGATTTTCTCAGCAGGCGCATCGGCAGATGTGAATTTCCAAGCCGCCCAGATGCTGTTCCCGTCTTTGTTCGCATATGACGGTTCGCCGTATTTTTCCACGGCTGCTGCATAGACCGCGTCCGTGGAGGGACGTTCCGATGGCCTGAATTTCAGTTCACGACGAACAGCGAAGAGTTTGTTGCCGCTTCCGGGCCCCGTGAAGGCAAACTGCATGCGTTCGTGTTCCATGTCGTCAGGACGGCTCAGGTCATTGTACAAGGTCCGTCCGTTCGCAACCCACTCAGTGCCTTCCGGAAGCTTCCATTTCGAGAAGCTGTATTGGCCGTCTGGACGCAGTTCCTGATACCTGGCGACAACCTGATCGGCATTCATGCCGAGCGCCATTCCGTTAATGTCGAATTCTGCGGCATGGGAAGCCGCCGTCGCCGCACTTAAAAGCAGGGCCGATAAAATGATGTTTTTCATTTGATGCTCCAGAAGAAACGCGGATTTCGCGATTATCGACGACCAGTCCAGGCCTGCCACACGCTGCCGAGTACGAGCAGTCCAAGTGCAACGCTACCGCTGCCCAGTGACAGTCCGCCAGACATCGAAAACTGACGCGCGGCCGCTGAGCCCAGCATCTGCGACATTTGCCTATTCGCGTTAGTCATCTCATCCATGCCATTCAGCAGCGTTGCGATGACGTAGATCGCGCTCCCTACGGCGACCGCCGGAGCTGCAATCTCGACGACCCGTTGATATGGTCGCAATTGCGGTGCCAGTCGGCTGCCGATACCAGCGAAAAAGGCCAACGGCAGGAGGTATGCGACGCCGCCAAGAAGATGAGGCGAAGGAAGCGCCAGGCCGCCACTGAAACCCATGACCTTGAGATTGGCGATCGGAAGTGAAATTGTCGCAACCGAGAGCGCAGCCAGTACTGCCGAAATTACGACTTTGTTCCTGTCCACGGACGGAATCGGGTTTTCATGCGTATGTGTCAAAACCAGCCCCTTGTAGATAATACGATGGGGCCGAAATCGCCCCGTCGCGGACAATCGGGGAGCCGTCTTACCGATGAGAGAATTTCCGAGGGGGAATTTACCCTGCGACGAAATTCAGGACTTCGTTCTTCGGCACATCGTGAACATGACGCTGAAAGGCCAGGGTAAAAACACCCTGTGCGGCATCATGGAATCCGACTATTGGCAGACATCAATTTATGGATTTCATATTTTCGACAATGGCCAAAGAGACACCGTTCAGTGCGGTTACGCGCACGATGATAGACAACTGGCTCCAAACCAGCCCCGAAGATGTCGCCAGGCCGGAGGCAGTTTACAACGACATCCTCGGCCATCTTTCGATCAAGATGCGACTGACCCTGTTCACAGTGACAAGCGACAATCCAAAGAAATGGCACATGAAAGCCATCAGGCATTCCGGGTTCACTTCTCGTATTTTGAACATCAGTAAAATTTTCGCCGACTGTTATGTCGAAGATTTCAAAGACCAGAAATACATGGAAGATGCGGTTATTCCGAGACTTCGCCAGGTCATGGAATCGCAGCAGCCATCCATGGAATTGGTCAAGACGCGGCTATTCGGCGTCAACCTCGGTTATGATCGAATTCTCATCCCGCAGAAAAATACGTCGAGACCGCAATGGGTCATCTCATCGTCCTACGCCCAATTCCTGCTTAGCTCGCCCCAGCAACATGAGAAACTCGATGTCGCCGACGAAGCCATCGTCCAGCTTTTGATAGAAGGGGCCACGGCGAAAGAAATCGCCGAAACGCTGGGGGCGTCGCCACGAACGGTAGAACACCGCATCGAGCGTTTGAAGATCAGGTACGGAGCGCGGAATACCGTGCATTTGATTGCCATGCTCGTGACGGCTCATGCTGAGAAGATGGCGGAACCGACATCCGGATAATCAACCGGTCGATTTCAGTCCTTGGCAATGGTCACTAATCGCAATTGTTGCCTGCGAAAAGTTTTCGGCCGCAATATGTTTTCTTCCGACATCATATATCAGGTCGGGATGCGCAATCTCAATATCGAGGGGATATCCTCTGGCAATAGAAGCAAAAACTGCCCTCGATTGTTCAACCGATAAATCGCTGACGATGCCAAGGATACCGCCTGCGACGAGCTTAGGAACGCCTTCGACTTGCATTTTTTTAACCTCGCCGCCTCTTACCTTGTATGAGATTGCGACTTTCGTTCCGGAGTAAGAGGACAAATCAACCAATTGTGCGTTCGACCGCGTTAAAACCTCAACTGCAAACCACCCATCGGCGCATGTCAACGTGACGGTGGATGAAACACCGTCTTTGTCAGTAGCGATTCCCGTAATCGCGAGGCGGTCTCCGCTGTCCAATCGCGCAAACCATGCTGCGCTACCTGATGTAGCGAACATCATAAATGCGACCAACGTTGCGACGGCTATACGTGTCATCCCCTGGAAACCTCTGTGTTTACCCAAACATCTACTTCGCTTGAACACGCTACTTTAGGAAATGATCGTTGAGAAAATCTCCATAAATTGGGGCGACATTTGATGTCGTTTTCTGGGGGATCGAATGTCTATATTTAAAGCCGCAATTTTCGTGAGCGCCGTGGGTATTTTGTCCGCGGCATCAGCAGGTGCCGTCAAGCCACAAATTGTAAACGCAAAGAATGCCGCGGTTCATACTGATTTCCAATCGAAGCCTTACCTGTCTGATCCAAAGCGCATCTTCTATTGCGAATTGGAATACAGTGCCTATTGGGATGAGGACGGATTTGAATATCATCTCGCTTTCACCTACGGATTGCGATTTCCTCCCGTAACAGAAAAACAGGTCCCGATTCACTTTCTATCGTCTTTCCTATCGAAGACGGACAAGAAGGACGTTGAAACCGTCATTCCCGTGAAAAAGGCATATGTAGGAACGAGTGACGACAACACCTTGGCCAAAGAGATCAGCTCGCACGAGACGGCAGGGCACGCTGCGTTCACTCGGTTCGACAATCCGTCCGTTTTTGGCATGACGTCAGAAATGTCCGAAGATTCCCGCCTATATGCGTACGTCTTGACGTCCACTGGTAGGGTCATCGTCGCGGAGATGGATTTCTCCGCAACAGAAACAGGGATGCCTGGTGATGCTACTCAAGCCCAGTCCTTCGCCAAGTGCGCGGAAAGAGTTATATACCAGTCGGTAGACAAATACTGAATCGGTTCTACGAGGATGGCATCCATGTTGAAGACCCGGCTAAGTTTTTACTCCCTATTCTCAACCTGGAAAGGCACGAAGAAACGTAAAATCAGGATGTCGTGGTCTCGCGACGAAGGAAAGAGTATGTATGGCAACCGACCCGCTGGCTTTACTAATCGATGGCGACAATGCGTCTCCGAAGATCATCTCGGGCCTTCTGGCCGAACTCGCCAACTACGGAACGGCTAGTGTTAGACGAATCTACGGAGATTGGACGAAGCCCAATCTCAATGGTTGGAAAGAGTGTCTCCTAGAGCATTCTATCCAACCCGTGCAGCAGTTTGCTTATACGACGGGCAAGAATGCGACCGACGGCGCGATGATCATCGACGCCATGGACTTGCTCTATACCGGGCGTTTTTCAGGCTTTTGCATAGTCTCCAGCGATAGTGACTTTGCCAAGTTGGCGTCGCGCATCAGAGAGCAAGGTATCACTGTATATGGTTTCGGCGAACGCAAGACGCCTCGTCCATTCATCACGGCCTGCGACAAATTCATCTACGTCGATGTCCTCAGTTCAGTGACCGCAGGCGACGCACCGGCCATCACCCAAGCCAAAGCGGCGGCAAAGCCTAAAGCTTCAGTGTCAAACGGAAAACTCGGGCCAGAAAAGGCTCCTGCATCACAGGGCGTGGCCGCCGGCGGCAAGCTGGACAAAGCCGCTCTGGAGATGCTCCGCAAAGCCGTCGACGCATCAGCGGAAGAAGATGGCCGTGCGAACCTCGCTCGTGTTGGTGCGCATCTAGCCAAGCAGTCACCTGACTTTGACGCTAGGAACTACGGATATGCGAGGCTGAGCGATCTGGCCGAAGCTTCTGGCATACTGGATGTGGAACGAATCGGCGATCACGCCAAGGTCGTCATGGTCAAACTGAGCAGACCTTGACTGCACCGTTGACGTGCATAACTTACGGGGGCGCGCAAACGATGTCCGACCGCTATTCTCAGCTTGGCATGCATTCATGCGCGCCACTCGGCGACGGCCTCCCTTGGTGGCATCGTTCGAGAATGCGTTTGGCTTTGTGAAGGGCAAACGGTGCCGGTAGCGCACTCAGTCTTTGCGAGTCGATCATCTTCTCTAGCTGCATGATAGCCCGTTCCAATGGGCTGACGGTAGTGGGTGTGGGTCGCGGGAAATATCGAGCATGACCCGAGTTGATTGACATCATGTCACCTCATCGGTTGTTGTTATCCCCGGATACATAATGGCAAAGACGACATATACGCGGCGCGGAATTCGACAATCCGCCTTGTGGTAAATGAACGTTTGCGTTCGTTCCGATTTGAAACCCTGGTCAATGCCGCGTTCTGTCCACCAAGGGGGTAATATGGGCAGGAGAAATGGAGGTAGCGTGTCGATCATTCTGACAACGGAGCGACTGTGTCTACGCAGGATCGAGGAGACCGATCTCGTTTCGCTTGGGAGGATATACGCCGACCCCGAATGTATGCGGTTTTATCCGGGTACCAAGTCACCCTCGGAAATCCGCACATGGTTTCAAAAACTCGCGTTCGATAGCTACGACCGACATGGCTTCGGCCTTTGGGCTGTCATCGATACCTCCTCTGAAGAAGTCATTGGCGATTGCGGGATTACACTACAGGAAACCCCCGCGGGTCCCGAGCCAGAAATAGGCTATCATTTATGGCGTGATTTCTGGGGAAACGGTTTCGCAACCGAGGCAGCAATCGCCTGCCGCGACTATGCATTTCACAGCCTCGGTTTACCGAGAGTGGTCAGCATCACGAGCCCCGAAAACATACCATCGCAAAAAGTCGCGCTACGAGTGCACGACAGAGAAGAAGTTTATCGGAAACAGCTCGGGGAAAGCGGCGTCTTTGTCGACCGTTACCTCTACATCAGCGACAAACGGTGATTGGTTCAGCAGAAGAACACTCATCGAATTGCAAGCTCTCGCCGCTGCTAGGGCAGCCGCCTGTTCAACAGCACGAGCCGCGAACTCCGATTTTCCACTCGTGTAAAATTTCCAATCGCCGCCGGCATCTTTGGCGTGGAAATCCTAGCAAAGGCTAGTAGTAAGTCTTAGTCAGAGGTATCTATCGCAGGTTGTTATCAGCGCGGCAGGTTCGGAGGCACCGAATGCATCTTCAACATGGACAACGCGACGAGCCGGTGGAGGGCGAAGAGCTCGATCGACTCGGCGCGATCGGCGAAGGGCATTTCAATGCCCTCTGCTTGCAGGCCAAGCTGAAGTGTAGCACGGTGTTCCCCGACAAGACTGGAAAAGACTTCGTCGTCGAGACATCGTTGCAGCCTGCGACGCCGGAGCGATCCCTAGACAAACGGCCTGCGCCCACGCAGATCATCGCTCAGGTCAAGACAATCCTTGCCAAGAACAGCACCGTACGCATCTCGATGTCGGTCGCCGAGCGCCTCACGAAAGATACCAGGCCGGCGATTATATGCGTTTTCAGGATTGGGGCTGACGACACCATCAAATCGATGGCGATCATACACCTATTGGATGACCAGCTCGCGTCGATCCTCAAGCGCATGCGGCGTGCGTCGACAAGGGGACACGTTCAGCCCCATAAGAATTCGATCTCGATCAAGGTGCCGAATGTCTCATGGGTCGAGGCCTCAAAGACCGAACTCGCCCAGACATTGATGGCGTTGCCTGGCGCAGGCATGGCCGACTATGCAAAGGAAAAGATACGGCAATTGGACGAACTCGGCTTCGACCAGTCGAGGTTCACACTACACTTCAGCGTGACGAGGAGGTCGGAAAATGATCTCGCGGACCAGTTTCTAGGCCTATCCCCCCTATCCGCCGACAACGTCAATCTCTTCGAGAACCGATTTTCGATTCCGCTCCCCGTCGAGGACGCTTCTGGTCCAGGCACCCTGCATTTCGAACCGCACCACGGCCTCCATGGTACACTCGAACTCAAGTCGACGGTCACCGGAACAACGGTGAAGACAATAGCTAGCATTGCGATGATCGGCCCGCCAATCTTGAGCGAAGACAACATCAGGCTCTCGGCGCAAACCCCGCTCGGTCGTATCATCCTTGGCGGCGGCGGATGGACCTACAGGTACCCTGATAACTTTTCTCTGGCCGATCACCACACGGCCAAGACATGGGAGGACTACCTTCTATTCAACGGCATCCTCGCCCGCGGGAGGTTCCGTGTCACCTTGTTTGCAGACGATCGCGAACCGCTCGCCATGGAAGTCGACGAACCGCCGCGAGCCTTCGACAAGTTTGACCAGTACGCAAACCTTGCAGGCCTGGTTCGCAAAATCTTGTCGTATGCCGATCTGGAGGACATAGGGTTTCCGATGGCTCGAGCGCGCGACAAGAGTAGACAATTGAGCTACCTCGCGCGCGTTTTGGAAACGACCGATGGCATGTTCAGTGTCGTGGACGACAGCGAACCGCCCATCGAACTCAAAAGCGAAAAAACGGCCTATGTCTCGGCCCTTGATCTCATGGGCACGTGGGTCGGTGTCTTCTTCCCGATGACGGTGAACACGGAGGACGTCGACGGCATCAGGTCGTTAGTCGGTAAGCAGTCGAGCAAAGCGATAATTGAGAAACTCAACGACGCGAAGCTGGAGGCGTCCTTCGAACGCTTCCGGGAGAAATACTCATCGATCAGTGGCGTGACGTCCATTTTCATCCAAGCGCCGGGCGAATTCTGGTCGTCGAAGGTTGCGATCGTCGTCGACTAACCCACGGCAGTCCAGTTCTGGAGGAAGTGATGGCCCGCTAGACGCATGCGCAGGGTCGTGACAGTAGTTAAAGCACGGATGCCGACTAGCGGCATCTATGTTGCGAAAGAGCCCGCCTAACGCCATTTCCACTCCATCTCACCAAGGTTCTAGCGCCGTGCCGTCCTTGCCTACCCTGATGGCCCTTTCCAGGATGTCAGCCTGCTCATCGTCCATCAGTGTCGTACGCGCTGCGATCAATTCATCGATGTCGTCTCCATCAAAGTAAGCGAGTTCATGAAAACTAACCTTTCGCGTGATCGGCTCGACCAGCTTCATCGCGTTTGTCGACACCATCAGTTCGGTTGGATCATTTTCGCCGCCTTCGTCATGCGCGATCACTACGCGGACGCTTGCGGAATGGCCGCAAGCGGCAAGCTGGACAAAGCCGCGCTGGGAGATGCGCCGTTAGGCCGTCGAGACATCAGCGGAAGAAGATGGTCGTATGAACCTCCCGTGTCGGCGCGCATCGACGCAAGTAACTATGGATATGCGAGACTGAGCGATCTGTTCGAGGATTCCGGCACATTGGATGTAGAACGAACAGGGGGCCAACCAAAAGTCGCCACAGTAAGACTGAAGAAATCCTGATCCCATAGTTGCCGGGTGCACTCTTCCAGCCTACGCGAAAAAGTTGTACATCACTCGTCGGAGCAGGTTGGGATTCGGGGGAATTTTTGTCAGAGCATTGGTTTTCGCCGCGCGATCTATTGGCATCGCATCCATGGTCGTCGGTGTTCTTCACGACATATTCGTTGAGCCTCTCCTTCCTCGAGGCCATCCCGCTGGCGGCCGTCAACAAAAGCTACCGCAACTTCACGGTCGTTACCGATCTCGCCGGATATCGCGCTTCCTTGGCAGATGTCGGCGCAGTTGGAATCGGTCGGGACTACGATCTGGTCACAGTTAAGTGCAAGACCGGTGTGTTTCATCCGAAAATTGGCCTATTCGCGGATAAGGATGGTGAGGTACGCGCTACTGTCGGCTCAGGGAACCTTACATTCGGCGGCTGGGGTTACAACAATGAGGTTCTCGAGGTCTTGAGACCTGGCCGGGACTCCTCGTGTTTCTCTGGACTTGCCGACCTGATCGAGGCGATACAGAAGGAAGCCAGACCGAACGGCCTTCTTGAATGCCTCCGCCCGCCCGACCTACATAGCTTTGTAGCTTTGGCTCGCAAGGCATCGCTCGTCGCGGGCGCGGGGACAAGTCGTCTCCTGCACACGATGGCTGGCCCGCTGACTGAGCAGATCGCGGCACTTGTCCAAGAACTGGGCGGCGCGGAAGAACTTACGGTGGTCTCTCCGTTTTTCTCGGCCCACAACGGTGTCGCTGCGCTGTCCGCAGCCACTGGATGTCAGAAAATCAGCGTGGCCGTTCCGCCGCGAGCGCCGTCGGTGTTCGATTTTGTAGCCGCCGCAGCGGCTGGTTTGAGCGCCCGGCCCGTTTCGTGCGATGAGTTCAACGACGGACGATCCCTGCATTCAAAGGTCTTCGATATCGGCTGCCGCCGCGGTCGCCTCATAGTTAGCGGAAGCGCCAACGCCACTATCCAAGCCCTCGGCACGGCGAACGTAGAGGCTGTTGTCGCTCGCATCCATGACAACGCGCCCCTGTTTGGATGGACGCTCGCGAGTGCCCAGAGTTGCGAGACCACGGGGGAAGAAGCTCCGCAGGAAGAGGAACGCGCCTCATTATCCGTGGAATACGAAAGCGGCTCGATCCGAGGCCGTGTCATGGGCGGTGGAAACCACGCCGGGACCTGGAGCGCGGTGCTGGCATGGGGTGCGCGCAGGGAAACCGGGCCGGACGTGACCATCGACGAACAAGGTAATTTTGCCCTTGGGCCGCCCGTATCGTTCGATCCCGTTCGCGTAGCCTCCTCCGTTCAGGTGATCCTGTCTAGGGAAACGACTGAAATACGTGGTTGGCTCATTTTGCGCGGGTTCATCGACGCGATGAACAGGCGTGGCCCCATCGCGAGATCGATCGGCCGTATGATCGCAGGCCTAGAAACCCTTAACGACCTCACCGCGATCATGGACTACGTGTCAAAAGACCCTCGGGCCTTCGTTGAGGCGGCGGAACGGACTGGGGGCGGCAGACCGGACCGCGAGCAATCGGTCGGCTTGAATATTGCAAATGCCTTCGGGAGTGGAGACGCGCTTTCGCTGTTGGAGGGGACCAGCAAGGGGTCGGGTGTCGTCAGCAATGGCAACGACTTGATCGACGCGCTGGTTCGCATGCTCGCCACGACGCTTCCGGCCGCCAACGACGATAGCGGGGACGATGCCGACGACGATGACGTATCTCCCGAAAACCCGTCAGTTAAGCGGGCGAAGGGATCAGGCAGGAACACGGGAGGCGAACAGCCCAAGAGGGTGAAGCCACAGGTCATGGAACTGGCCTTTAGCCGCCTATTCGAAGAGGTGACGCGCGTTCCGGGACCGTCCCGCAGTCCTGGCCTCTTCCTGATCTTCGATATGATCGCCAGGATCGCACCGCGCAGTTCGCTCGGCGAGGAGCTTATCCCTCGATTGTTGACGAAGTGGCTGCAGGCCGTTGCGGGATCGAGACCAGCTGATGTCGATTTCTCCGGGCTGGATGAATGCGTGGCCGTAACAGTATGCAGATTGGCTATCGGTGACCCCACCAAGAGCCAGGATATGCACGCATATCTTCAGGCTTGGAACGGTGGCGAGGTGAATGAGGAGTTTTCACTGCGAGGCGAGCCGACCGCCGGAAGACTCAACGAGGCGGCACTCGCACCGGGGACACCCCAGGCTCAGTGGTCCGACGCATGGTGGACCATCCTCGGCACCAGAACGCCATGGAACCGAATGAACGATCTCCGGAAGGCTCTGGAAACAAAGGATGGCCCGTACGTTTCTCCGGAGGGAGCCACAGTCGATGAAAAACGCGTTATTGCCCGATATTCGGCGCGGCAAGGTCGAGACGACCGTATTGTGTGGTCGCAAGTGAAGTCGTCCGATAAACCCGGTTGCTCGCGGTGCGGGCTGCGTTTCTCGGGCTATAAGGCCAAAAAGTTCAAACATACCCGACTCGCGATGTGTGAAAACTTCACATGCGGACGTCTCGTCATAGACGTGTCACTTTAGGAGCGCGTGATGAAACTCTCCGACATAGACAGGTTGATGGACGAGAAGTCTGGTGTCCGGATCGTCTCCGACCTTCAGGTCGATGAAAGCGGGGTCGATCCGATCGGTCTAAGGCAGATCAACCTTGATCTCATGGATCACGTGGCTCCGGGCATCAACAACGTCACCCAGCACGTGCGATATTATACCTTCATGTCCTGGGCTGCGTGGAAGGCAACAACTCAGGCGGCATCCGAAGGTGTTGACGATCCCAAGGTCATCAGTGATCTGATGGAGCGATACGAAGCGTTCTATGCTTGGTCCCACTTCCTAGACGACCGCCCGTTTCGCGGATCGGTGTCCTTGAAACGGACTATCGCGCGAACGCCTGATGGTGGGTCATTCCTTTTCGAAGGTAAGGTATGGGACGAATACAAGCGAACCCGCACGAATATCATGGCTCCGACGGAATACGGCCCCTCTATCAAGGCCCTGCGATACCTTAGTCTTGACGAGAGTGTCGTTCCGGACCAGGTGATGCCTGCGGTTCTTGATTTCGAGGGGCGCGTGCAGAAGGTACTGTCTCCGCATCTGTTCGCTGTCACGCCGCCATCGGTCAGTGCCTCCGATATCGAGGATTTCGCGAAAGAGCTTTCGGTTGATGACTCGTCAGAGGTCGAGCGTCGGGTTTTCCGCTTGATGTTCCACTCTATAGGTGGCGCGGATGGCGCGTCGTTAGCGATGCGCCGACGCAAGGCGACTATCGACTACCTGGTCGGGGTACTCAAGGAGCTCGGACCATCCAGCGAAGACGAGATTCGCAGGCGGTTCGTCGAGAACAGATTGCCAGCCGCACTGGAAGGCGATAGCGAGGGTATAGCCCTTTCCGCCATCATGCTGTCGTATCTTCAGGCTCGCCAGCTTCAGAGGCTCGCCACGGAGGCAATGTTGCTCTGGACCGAGCGCGTGCTTTCGGAAGAAAGCGAGGGCGGGTTGCCGCGGGCCGTTCCAACGGAGGAACTGGTCGAACGAGCCGATGAGGCCGCCGCTGATTTCGATGAAGCGTATAGCGAAGCCGCGACCGTTGGTGCTTACGTGGACTCGATCGAGATGGCGGGCCGAGGGGCCGGTTGGCCAGCGAGTGCTGCACGAAAAGGGACAGCGGTTATTGATCTCATGGGTGCCCTTAAAGAGGCACAACGTCGGGACATTACCCGAATTCCAGGCCTAGCAGTCCGCAGCCTGGCTGTCGTGAAGTCGGTCGTCGACGCGCTTTCCCCAATCGACATCCCGCAAGCGCATCGAAAGGTACTCGACGGGCGGCCCGATCGTTTGCCGATGTACCTCATGGCGAAGCGCCTCCAGGCGATATCGGGAAGACCGCGCGCATCCATTTGGACGGAGATTATCGAGGCTTGGGTGATCGGACAGCATGTGCATTGGTCCGCGGTCCGTGGCGGCGACGGCAAACAGCGGCTCCGTATTGGTTTGGAGGGCGCTGGATGGATGCGGGTCAGAAAGCGGGGAGCGGGAAATTTTGTGCCGACGCCAGATCGGCTTTACACGATGCTCGCCCTGTCAGCTTCTTCCGGGATCATTCGACGGACAGACGAGGGTCGTTTCGCCGTTCACAACCCAACCTGAGCACCGCATCTTGTTATGAGGCTCGGCTGTCTTCCTCAGTCTTGTACCGCCCTACGCGGTTGTCGGCGGAAATCCAGCATCTATTATCCGAATGCGTTATCCCAGCGAAGTCATCGACGAACTGCTTCGTCTCGCCTGGTGGGACTGGCCGATCGAGAAAATCGAAGCCAACCTGGCGGCGCTCAGCAGCGGTGACATGGCTACGCTCAGGCTGGCCTACGGGTGAATGTTCGGCATTTCCATCAGCGGCAAACGGCTCCTTCTGCCCCAACTGGATTGCGCCGTACACCAGACGTTGCGGCCACAAGCTGCCCTGATAAATTAATGTGATGACCCAGGATATTCCACCGCACCTTCATATCGCCCGAAATGCTCATTGGTCTATAAACCATCGTGTCAACTCGGCGCTTCCCGGCTATCTCATCATAGCTTCGACGAAAGCCACGAACGATTTAAGTGATCTTTCCGTCGAGGCGCTAAGCTCGATGGGGCGGGTCTTCGCGGTTGTTCAGCGTGCCTTGAAGAGCCTGGGCGCGACCAGGATTTACATCGGCCGCTACGGGCATTCCCTGGGGTATCCGATCCATTTCCACGCTATTCCAATCTATGAGTGGGTCGAAGACCTCTTCTGGGCGGATCACCGCTATAGAGTCCTCCAGCAACTCTCGAACGGACCAGAGGACACGCAAACTGACGGCGCAGAGCTCTCATTGTTTGTATGGCGGGAATTCTGTGAGCGGCCTGATCCGCCACTGATCAGGGGGCCGTCTGTAGCAGAGGCCATCGCGACACTACGTCAGACAATTCAGTTCTCGTGAGGTAATAGGCGGCTTCGGCTTCACGCCACCTAGTGGCAACATTTCTCATATTTTTTCTATCCCAGTCGACCGCTGTCCAACTCTGCCTGTTTCAAGCGCCTATATGCGGCCACGAGCTCGGGAGGTGGATTTTCTCGCAGTCGGGTGGCCTCGTCGATAAGGCGTTGCAGGTCAGCAGGAGCCTTGATCAAGTCGCGTTCAAGCTTCGCGCGCTGTTTCACGATGTCATTTTTGACGTCTCGGATCGCTTGGGGATCGGTCGGAATATTGGCGTTGAACACAAATTTCTGTTCAACCGACTTCGACCACTGCCTGAGTTTTTCCTGCATGGCGGGGCCGAACCCGGGGATGTTCGTAATCCGCCTGGACTTCACATCCCAAGCAGTTTCCACTCCAAAGGAAGCGAGTGTTGCTTTACGCCCTGGGCCAATACCAGCGACCTTTGCCCGGTCGAGCAGATGCGATTCCAGATACTTACGCATTTGCAGATCGCGTTTCTTACGCTCGAGTTCAGCAAGCTTATCCTTCTCTCGCTGAGGAAGTCCGGCGTGAGCTGACGCCAGCCTAAGGTAGTGGGCTTTCTTTTCCTCGAACTGCTCAGGCCCGGCTCGCTTTTCCCATATCTGTCGCTTACTGTTCCACTCGGTGGTACTGGCCCTCAGTTCAGCTACAAACGGTCCCTCGTCGCCCTTGGCGGAGAAAAAATACATGAGAGACGCACCGGCGATGATAATACCGACCAGCCCTTGAATCGCCGCCGCTACGTAAAGACCAACACCGCATCCCACGAGCGCGGCAGCCATGCTCATCGCTCGGCCGCTCTTCTTCGATTTGGCAGCGTCAGATACCTTGAGGTCCCGCATCGGCGGCATGATATTTTCGGCGCTGGGTGGGCGAGGCGGTGAACTTAGCCGACTGATCCGAGTGATGATCTCACCGATGTTGGTCATAGAAGTCGGCGTGATCAACTGCGCTGCAAACAGCGATCTGCCAATTCCATGCTCCAGCTTGCACCACGGACAGCTGGCCTTGCTTTTGTGGTAGTGATGCGATCGATCGATCCCGCATACAACAAGGTTCGACTGCAGGCGGTCGATGACACCGACCCAATCCACTGGCGATGGCCTCCCACTACCCGCTTCAGCTTTGCTGGAGAATGCGAGTTCAAATGCATCTCGCACCTCGTCACCGAAGTCATCCAGCGCGGGGACGTATGGTGGCGGTTCCATTCGCGTTTCCGAACGTCTGGCACTGTACGCAAAACGCCTCTGCGAAATGGCGGTCTTGATGTCCATATCCCCGCCACCATGGTAGCGTCCGGAATAAGGGTGTCGGCCGAGGAAGAGGAGTTGGAAAAGCAATACTGCCAACCCGAAGGCATCATGATTGGTCGTGCGATCTGAGCTTTCGAACGATATACCCTGCAATTCTGCCGGGGTATATTCGGCAACGCCGACCAAGGAACGATATGTGCGGCGGCTGTCCCTGAACTGAAAGGAGTCGCTGTCGATCAGAGTGACGAGCGCTTGGGTGGAAACTAGAATGCCTGAATGGTTGATGTCGCCGACGACACACCCCGACTTATGGGTGCTGGCTATGGCTGCTGACAGGTTGTACGCGGCGCGGACAAGAAAACGGACATCTGCGGTCGGAAATTCCGCACGGCGGCTTCCCGGTCCATAGAGATCATGAACCGTTTTGAAGCCTGCCGCCTTCTTCATTGTGAAGCCTGCGAACTTTCCGTTCTGTCTGGTCACGACCTCAAGCGGGTATGCGACATAGGCACTTGTGCTGGATAGTCCCGCTGCTACCATTGCCACGATCTTCTCGTGACGTTCAGGTGCCTTCCCATCGTTGTAGATTTTGACGGCGATGTCAGAGCTACCCGAAATATTATAGACGGCACCTTCGCCACCTTTCCCGAGCAAAGGACCAAGGATCAACTTCTTCCCGTTGGCGAAAAACGTATCGCTCACAGACGGGCTCCAAGGATCAGTGTTTTGTCGTCATCGGTCCGTTCACAAACCGCTGGGCTGGACAGATAGCTCTGGAGAGCTGTCGACAGAGCGGCATCCCGACCTGGGTTCGATAGCGCCATCACCGGCTTCACCATTCTTTCGAAGAAGGGGGTATGCGGAGTACGATTGGCGAAATCGAGCACCATGCGTTCGATTCCGTCCGAGAAGATTGCAAATGCCGAGATAGGACAATCCATCGCCACGAAGTCGAGCCTGGGTTGGGGATCATCCGTGATGAAGCTGGTCGTAGAGGCGTATTCGCCTTGATACGGCCAGGATGGGACGGACCACGTCTCGCTGTTGGAATCTTTCACCACAACGGCCCCGTCACCCACGTGGATGATTGTCACGCCCGAGCTATCGGCAATGATCACGATGATGGTGGCGGCGAAGTCTCTCGGCTTTAATCTGAGGCGCTCGGCTTCGGCATTGATCCTATCTCGGATGGCGTCCAACCACTCCCATGTCGTTTCCTCGCCGAGTTCTGAGCGCGGCGACTGACGAAGAAAGTCGCGAGCCATCCGCAACAAGGTGATCGATGCGATCTTCGATCCGACATCCGCATGGCGCGCACTGCCTGCGCCATCGGAAATAACGGCTATGAAGACGGGGCCGTCAGGACCGTCGACCTCATTTGCGCATCCGTAATCCTGACAGGGCAGCCCTGTTTTCTGGTGCGAGGTGCCTTTCGATCTAGCACCCGCCCAACGCCACGCACCTGTCATGCAATCGAGGCCCACCCATCAGGAGCAGCTGGGTTGGACAAAGGTACGGCATCCCCGGGGTTCGACTGAGAGACTGAACTCAACGAGCTGGACAACCAGCTGAACAGGTCGCGGAAGCGCATGTCTTTGAGAACAAGGGGTTCGCGAACGCTGATCTTGGAGAGGATTTCGAAATTCGCCCCCTCGACGCCAACAGCAAAGAAACTGAAGGCCTTCTCGGCCTCACCAGACTTCACGGCCTGGGCGGCGTTCTGCCAGCTATCGGTCGGCCCGCCGTCTGTGATCAGGAAAACCCACGGGCGATAATACGAAATACCGTTCTGTCTGTAAGAATTCTTGCGCTCGCGGAGCATGTTCAGCCCCTCCTCAATCGCACGTCCCATGGGCGTATCGCCCTGATCGCGCAGTTCAGGCGCTATCCAGCTCTGTACGCCCGTGAAGTCGTTCACGACGGTGACAGGACCGAAGGTGACCAAGCCGACTTCCACACGTTTCGCTGCGAGGGAATCGGCGAAAAGTTCATCTCGGAACTGGGTTAGGCCCTCGTTCAGTTCCCTGATCGGTTTTCCTCGCATAGAACCCGACACGTCTAACAGTAAAAGGCATGGGCAGCGTGGTTCTGGGTTGTCGATGAATTCTGCGCCGTCAAAGGGCTGCTGTTCGAATGGATTGCTCATGAATCACTCCCAACTTCTATTGGTCAATTCATGATTGCAGGCCGTCAAGAAAACAAGCGCGATCATTATTGGATAAGAATATTCCACCGGGGCCATGGTCGTTGATAGCCGTATGGACACACAGGCAGAGCTTGAGACCGAAAAGCTCTGAGGCGACAACTGATGTCGCCGATCAAATTTCCATCCATGGTGAAAGTAGGAGTTGCTTGGAGCCGTCGCAAACCTAAAAAACAAAACCCCGGCTCAAGGCCGGGGTAGGATTGTAGTCAGGCATTTGCGATCGGTCTTACGCGTCTGCGCATTGGAAGCGATTGCCAGCCTCAATAACTTTTAGTTAGCGTACGCGTGCGAAGGTGTCAAGGTCACACAACAACGGATCGGCAAATGCCCGTTACAGTAAACCTTTATCCGCATCTGATCCCCACCATAATTACCGAAGAACGTTTGAAAAGCTATAGAAGCGTCTTCGAGGTGAAATCGGATTTGGAACTTGTCGGCGTCTATCTGTGGAATTTAAATGCATGTGCCAACCTCTACCCACTATTGAACCACATAGAAATCACGATTCGGAACCTGATTGATCAGGCCGTAACACAGCACCTGGGCCGATTTTGGTGGAGTGCCACGACGCTCCCTTACAAGTCGTTTGTTGCTGGCGGACCAGTCCCCGACGTGGTGAAAAACATCCGCGGAAACTTCAAAAGTGCAACACGGACAGCCGAACGGGAAAAACGCGATCGATACGGTATCCACGCCCACTTCCCTACACACGATGAAATTGTAGCCGGGACCGAGTTTTCGACGTGGGAATATATTCTCGACCGCGAATTTATGAGCCGTGGATCAATCTGGCCGCTACTCTTGGGGAGTGTCTTAAAAGGCGATTGGCCTTACACAAAAGCCGGAAAGACACTCGATGCCGTGCGGCATGACATCCAAACCGTACGGCGTTTCAGGAATAGGTTGTCCCACCACGAACCTGTCTGGAAGATGTTCGCAGTGCTGAACGAGCAGGACGCGATCAATTATGTCAACGGAAAGATTGACGCCGTCGAAAAGCTGATCAACGTGTTCTCTCCAGATTCCCAATTGATGCTTCAAAGGAACGGGTTGTTTACGCAAGCTCGTTTGGCATGTTCGCTTCCTGAGCTTGAGCGCTTTAAGTATAGGACGAGAACCCACAACGTTAAAAATTTCAACGGTATCATTCGCGCTGCCACAGGTAATGGCGGGGCCGTTGCGAACATAAAACTCTACACTGATCGGAGACGAAATTTCCTACTCGTGCCACAGGAGATATGATCGATACGGAAATGCCGGTCGTCCCCGATGCCCAGCAGGATGGCCCGCGATGCTAGGAGCTCCGCAGAACTTTCGACAGAAAGTTCTCGAAGCGCCTTGTTTCCATAGTCGGGCAGAGGCGTCTGCATCTTCCAAATCGATAGCAGCGATTACGAAACGGAAAACGCGCCGGGATAAGCGGACAAAGCACGGGCGTTGTCTATAAGCTTGGTGAACTCCCACGCCGTCATGAACGGGCGAGACCGCTCGGATAATGCGGTGTATCTATGGGAACACGTATCCGATCCATTTGGCACCGGTAATAATTCATGTGGGTTGTTGCATCACGCGGGCTTTTTCCATGACTTAGCTTATGAGAGTATCTTTTCCGATATACAAACATATGGGTGTAAAGGTGCAGACTGTCTTCGCGATTTCCAGTGCTGTGCTTGGTTTCTTCGCAGCACTTGTTCTGCTTTTCGATTGGCTGGACTTGCTCACAAAATTGCAGTTGAAGCGAAACGTCGCCGACCGAGAGGCAGCGTTGAAAATAATCGCCAAGGCAGAGAACCAGTTTCAAAAGCGTTTTGAGGGGAAAGAAATAAAAGGAAATTACACCCTCATAGGTACGCTACACGGTTTATTTGCAGCCCAGCGCCTCAACGCATCTCTTTGCGATAAGATGCACCAAGCTTTTCGCCGCTCACTAGACCTTCCTGAATTCTCATTACAAGAAACAGAAGGCCTCCTTGATCGCGGCAGAGTTATTAAAAGCTTTTATGACACGCACAATGCGATTTTGAGACGGCGGGACGAACACGAACAACGTGATCTAAGAAGCGTCGCGTTTTGGTTGATGGTTGCGACTATGATGGCTGCCGTAGCATCTGCATTAGTGTAACGCGTTCCGTTGGATTTATCGGAGAAATACATGTGGCGCATTGGAAGATTATTTAGCGGCGTTGGCGCGATGGTGTTAGTAGGAGCTATTATTGATCAATTGCGCTGGGCATCTACCCTACGGGACATGGCCCACGGCGATTACTGTCGTTGAAACGGTGCGCTGATAGCTTGGCTGACGTATTGATAGGCTGACGCGGCCGTCTCATTAATCCATGACACGAAGCGCATTGGCTTGTTCACGGCCTTTACCGTCGCGGTGTAGTTGACCCGCATGTTCGCTAGTCGGGCGTCGGCTTCGCCCATCTTAACCAAGCTGTCGCCGGTAGTTGGAGCCAGTATCTTCTTGAGTTTGACGAAGCAAATTCTGTCCGTGCTGACGCTTCCCTGCCAAGTCCACCGACCCGCGCCGAGCCAAGGGCTTCCCGCCCGCTCACATGGAGCATCGAAGGATTCAACGGTCGTTTCCCCGTCGACCACGCTTCCCTTGACGTGGATGCTCGAGATGCGGCGAGCCTCGTCTGGCTGTTGCCAAGTCACTTTCAGAAACAATTGGCCGTTTTCCATGGGGCTGTAAGCCTCATGAGAATCGAAATACAGGCCCCACGGCGTCGTCACACCTGCACGCAGGTCGCCGTCGGCATTCGTCTGTCTGTTGGCATCATAATAGCCGTAAGCCACGACAGCGGCGGCACCGAGAAATAGAAAAGAAAACAGTTTATCCATCGCGCCCCTCCAGACCCTTTCATGTGTTTCAACATGAATTTCTCGGAGAGGGAAGTGGGAGCTTCTGCGGATCAGAAGTCCGCCTGTTCTCAGATGTGCCTCGACGACGCCCGCGCTTGTCGAGGGAAAGATAAAGCCCTCCAGACTAGGAGGGCTTTATTCATATCATCGCTCATTCCAGCCGACGTCGTTTAGTGGCGGCATAGGTGGCATTACGGGCTGCGCGATGGGCGCGGGCGGCATCGTGCCGAAAGACAGCGGGGACGTCAGTACCGGAGGAGACGGTTGCGCCTCAGAAAGCGCGCGGTCTTTGAAGGACCAAGTGCCGAGGTTCCACAGGTTGTCGATGTTTCGAAGGTAGATGATTACCTTGTCTTCGCGATCATTGATAATGCCGTTGGGGTGTGTCTGTTGAGGTGAGCCGAGAGACTTGTCGAAACCGCCGAAATCGACTGACCAACTGTCCCCGTAGACGTCATTGCAGAGTTTCGAAACTTGATTGCACCAGTTCTTCCAATCCGCCTCTGCCCCCGACCATTGAAACTTGGCCGCCACGATAATCGTGAGCATGCCTTTGCGTTCGCCAATGAATTGAACCGGGGAAAAAAGGCCGTTTATGTAGAGACGTTCGGCGATCGCAATGACGCGCTCGTCGTGGTCTTCGTCCCATATGACCGCGAAATCGTGCATTTGTGCTGTGGTGAGCGGCATTCTGGTGACGTCACGCCATTCAGGCACCCGGAAAACGGAATAATGGGTTCCTCGGCCAAGGTGACCAACGGGTTCTGCCTCGTCGTGAAGGCATGAAAATATCTGCGAGTAAGATCGCATATCGGTAACTCCTGTCTCTCAGTTGTTGTTGCGGCTTCCACCGCTGCGCCAGAGCTTTCGACCCCTTTGCGGTTACGCGAACATGTGTAGCAGTTTTCATGATTCGGAAAAAGTGGGCGTCCTTCACAGTCGCAAAACATTCCTTGTCGCCGGTCTCATTTCGCACTTGTAGTAATTTTCCTGTTGTAACCGTCAATACTTGGTTAATTGCCTTTGAAGCGAAGGTAGAAGAGTGGTATCTGACTTCCGTCGTCAACTATAGATGGAGGCGCGATTGGCTGAAGAAGGCCTGGTATCTCAAGAATCCAGTGAAACATGGCTCGATATTCCTGACGCTGTCTGGGAGCCAAAACCTGAGTTTGCGGAAACACCGTCGGTCGAACTGATAAGAGAAATAAGGACGCATATCCGTGACACGGGCGAACCGTGGACTTGGCGCGGACATACTCACACAAAACCGCCAAGAGGTTCCCATATCTACTATGCTGGCGAGTTCGACCTCCCAGACAAGTATACGCAGGCTGGACACTTCTCTCCGTGTCCCTGCTGTTCTCCCAACAACCGCAAATTCGGCAGCGGCAAGATCGCTTGGTTCCCTGATGAAAAGGTCATCAGGCTCATTGGCCCATCATGCTTCAAAAGCCTCGACGCTCACATACATGCCGAAGCTGTCGCCGACTACGAAATACGCAAACAACAGACCCGCGATCGCGATTTCATCCTCGACAGACTGGACCTCATACCGGGATGGTTGTCTGATTGCGAAAATCTTGTCGACATCGCTCGCGGTACAGACGAGTTCTTCCCCAAGCTATCGAACGCGCTAGACGCGATAGCCCGTGGTCGCTTCTTCGAGAACATTCGCGGCGGTGAAATGAAGGTCTGGGAAAACATCCGAGAGCCTTACGTTGACAAGGATGGCAGCCTGAAAAGCCGTTCTAAATCGATGCAGGTGCATTACGGCACGATCGACGGCCATGACGGCCTCGCTCCGAACCGCAGCAGTTACGTCAAGGTGATCGAGGAAGCGAAGGCGAAGCTGAGGTCACTTGGGGCCTTTTCTCCAGAATACGTTTCCGGTTGCGCTCACCCCGTTAAAGCGGACATCGCGAACCAGATTGCGAAGGCGATCAAGACGCTGAAGCGAGCGAGAGATAAAGTGGGAGCTGAGGTCAGATTTTTGCGCCGTGAGAACACAAATAGGCTGCGCAATTGGGGGTGTCATCAGGGTGCGCCGTTCCGGTTTGATCTTGCAGTAGATAAAGGCGTTATGACCGTATCAGCCGCGGCTGGAGTTTATTCTATACCAATCCCGGAAGCCGTTCGCGGTGTCATGATGCCGAAGTTTGGCGGCCTCTAGTTCTAGGAATGGACCGAGGCGCGCGACATTTATACAGCGCCTCGGTCCTCACCCAGAGAGTACGGCAGGGTGCTGATTGACATTGCGGCTAGAGCTGATCCACATGTTTCCCTGCAGCCGGGGCGCGCATTATGAGGTACATCTGGCTGGCGGCGTCGATTGCGTCTGTAGCGGCCATTCCAGCCCATGCGAGCTGGGAGTACACGGAGTAGGGCATGTCCCCGAACAAGTTGTCCCAGGCTTCGAAGGGCGCTGCGAAGAAAGCCGATGAGTACGACAACCCCGAGATCAGACACCTATTGAGCGCCCCGGTGCGGATTGGCAAGGTGGAGAGCATTGCCAAGTTCAACCTCAACGGAGACGGTGAGCTTGGTACCGTCAAGATCATTTTCCCGAGTCCGAAATCCTGCTCGGCCCAATGACTATGAAAGGGCACCGTAACGTAGAACGTGCGACAATCGTTCTGGTGCAGAATAGGAAGAGCCTTCTTTCACCGCCCTCGCTAGCAGGACAAGCTGTGTTCCGATAAAACATGTCTTTGAGACACCGCGAGTTTCATAGAGGACTTATACAAGTCGGCTTCAGAATATGCACCGCTAACGATCCCCTTAGACTGAATTGGGATGGCACTGCACCTCGCCGCTTGGCCTGGACCGCATGATATCCGGCCGACGCAAATTCTGTCGTCAACATCCCCGCAGAAAAGTCGTGGTTTAGAAAAGAAGCAATTGCCATCGATGCACCGAGCTCACCCGGGCATATCTTTGCCGCTCGTTCACCTGCCGCATAGAACAGGGGGCTTCAACAGCAGCGGTGGAGTGGCTCGGTTCGGTTGGCTCAACTCATTGGGGTGTCCGCCACGCTATTTTGCCCGCTCGATGAGGCCACTCTGCTGGGTAATCTGTCCTTGCCGAGTTTCGTAGTAAGACAATTCGACCGTCCTGATAACAATCATGCCATTTTCGTTTAGCGCGGTAGCCAACTGGTCCAAACACCTGCTTTCGCGAATTTGATCACCGCGAAGACGCCATTGAAAGGAACTGTGGCGGAAAAGACTGAGCAGATTGTCGAGGTCATTATCTGCTCTGTAAATTTTCCATAAGATATCATGGCATCGATCGAACATCCCCGCAAAACGTTCTGCGAACAGGTAATGGTAAGCGGCGATCAGACGGCTTTTCATTGCCGGCGAGGGTTTTTCGCCAGCCAACAGCATATTCTCGGCAACCTTCAACGTTGCACGGATTCCATTGTAGAAATCGTTATCCCTGGCTGCGGTTTGGATAATATGCTCCAGCCCACCAAGCCGAACTTTGGACGCCTTGTTCGTGGCAAGAAACAACGCGATGTTATTTGCCACTGTTGTTGCGCCGCGGCGGCGGGCTTGTTGCTCAAGCTTTGCCAGCTTCGCGAAACGCATTGGATCGTCGTCTGCCATCTCGATAAGAATAGCGCGTGCGTGAAGCGCGCTGTTTGTCTGCCTATCGATAGAAAGCACCTTATCGGCCGCTTTCCTCGCCTGTGCATCATTCCCCGACGACTGATGGGCAAGTGCGATGTTCAAATACAGGCTTTGTTCGTCAGTTGTTGAGAACTTGTGGCCCTGTATTTCCTCAAGCACCTCGATGGCCCGTTCAAACTCGCCGACCATGCGCAGTGCCCGCCCCCAGATACGCTTCAGGCGAACAATCTTGTCTGTGGTTTTATCCAAGGAAATCAGGGGAAGCAGATGATCAACGAACAAAACAACACTTCTGTAATGGGTTCCGTCATTTAATGAAGACACAAACGATACAGCGAGGCTTAGCGCCTTTTCCATCGCGCGCAGGTTCGCATCATCAAGGGCGTCCTTCATCAACCTGAGAATGATGGTGCCAGCGTTCGCTATGTCGATTGCGCTCGCATCATGTCTGTCAAACCTGTAGTTCTGCACGACCTTGAATTTGCCAATTTCCCACTGCTTGCCGAAATACAGGTCAGCCGCGCGTTTGTTCAACGACCGGAACTCTTCCACGCTCAGTTGGCCGACGATGTATTCACGTATTGGTCGAGGAATAGCGAGGACTCGACGATCTGAATCGACTTCGACGTCCTGCAGAGTTGGATCGTTTGCGACGTCTACGAGAGCTTCGTCCAAAAGCTCCCTTGCATGGTCGACCTTGAATGGGTGCGGACCATTGAAGCGGTGAAGTCTGGAGAGCTGCTCACCCCGGGGAAACATTGTCAGCGCTTTGAGGAGGTCGAATGACCTTTTCCGGGCAACCTCCGCCGCGGTAGACAACTGGGAAATCACCCGACGTAGTGCAAGCGGCGCTAGTTCTTCTTCCGTGGACGATGCAACCACGTCAGCATTGCTTTGAACGAGTTCAGCCAATGAGATCAGTTGGAGGTCTTTGAGAGCTTGGTCAACCCGCTGCGGAACGCCGTCGGTGACGCTGAACAATGCCGAAATAGATTTTTCGTTTATATACTTCGCCCCACCCTTTTCGTGGGCCGCGACATAACTTCGGAGGTCCGCCTCTCCCAGCGGTCGTAGTTCTACCACCGGGAGCTTCACGTTGCCTGGCGACTTTCTGGCCCTTACGACCACCACAGCTGATTGCGCATAATCCTTCACGATACCGACGAGATTCTCAATCTGCGCCTCCAAGCTCAGAGCCCCGGGTTGAAATGGTTTGCCAACGGGAAAGTGGTCTATCACCAAGTACGAAGGCCCGGCGGTGGCAAGTTCCTGGCAAAGCACTTCGAACGACACACCAATAGTAGCTTTGATTACGTCGAGGAAGTTTTCCGTTCCTGCAAAATCGCTGAAATCCAACGCGAATGTAGGCGGGACCGGTGTGTTGCGATCCTCTTGCACGGTGTAGAGAAATTCGTCCCCGCCCATTCCCCAATCAGAAACGATCCAAACCGCCCGTTCGCTGTTTATTGCTTCTCCAGCCTTACGATGCTCTATGAGGCGAACTTGCTTGTGCGCCGCAGATGGATGGAGGTAGTACCTTAGACTTTTAAGGGTACTCGTCCCCGCCGTAACCTCGTTTAAAGCAGGTGACGACGTTTCTTCTTTTATTTTTGGCTTTGGGGTTGGGCTCAAAGCTTTACTTTGACGGGAAAGCAATGTGACAGTGCCCGCATCGTCGAGTTCGAAATTGTGGTCCTGTACGATTTTTGCCTTTCCAGAGTTCTGCCTGAAAAGAGCGCGCGGTTTACAGAACAGGCGATCTACCTCCTCTTCCCGCTTGTAGGTAAACCACGCGTAACCGTGTGACCTCTCCGCGACCTTATCGCCAACGTATTCCAGCCCGAAAACCGACCTCGATTGAAACGTTATTCTCTGCTGGCTTCCACTGCTAGATGTGACCTCGGAAGCAGCCTCGTGCATGTGGCCGTAGACATGGATATCGAACCTGCCAGGTGGATTGATCTCACTCTCGAACTGCTTGCGGCTACTCGGTTCCAACCAGCCCAGCGGATGGTGCGTCACAAGAATGTTGAGATCGTTTGACTGGCACCAAACTGTGGGGTCGCCCTTCGTCAACGCAAGAAGCTGGCGCGAATCCACATGCAATTTCCCTTCATAGTTCTCGTTGCCTAGTTGCAGCCAGGTTGAGTTCAGGCAAACAACACCAACGCGTAAACCATTTTTCTCAACAACCGTGGAACTATCGCCTGGAAGTAGTCCCTCATTGTCCGCGAGGAGCTTTATGCCGTGGGGTAGCGGCGACTTCGACCAATTTGTGTACGCTGAAAATACGTCGGAAATTAAATCTCGATAGTGGTTAGTTCCCTTGAAAAGAGTGTCTCGAGCGGATTTTTGATCCCACCATTGCTTCAACATCGGCGCTGCGGGGTTCGAATCCGAGGGCCGTGAGAGATCGTGATTACCAGGCAAAGCTACAAGAGGAGGGTTAAAGCCTAATCCCGCAAAAACGCTCCAGAGTTCACCAAGAACTACATTGAAACGATCATATTCCGGCGTGACGCCTTTGTAGGCGAGGTCGCCGGCGAAAATCACAAAATCGATGTCACCGTTCGTCGCATGCAGCTTTTTTATGTCTTCAAAAAACGCATGCTTGGCCGTCGGCCAAAGAACGTCCAGATCGCCCATGCCAACATGAATGTCACTCAACAATAGCCAATTTAACGACTGCAATTCGCACAACCTCGGATTTATGATTCGCCGCATGAATACTTACATCTGGTGGCTCAAATATCATCTCGAATCTTGCAGGTCTCGCAACCCATCAACCAGAGATTTAGTACGCGTCTACGCCCCGCGCGCAATTCATGGACATAGAAGCAGTATCGCTACGTCGAGGCCAATGAGGATGGTCAAATCTCATAGTACTCGAGATGGTGTGATTAATTGCCCCCGGCTTGCCTGCTTCCTTACACTGTGCAGTAACCGGGAAGAATATTTCGCAGAAATTTACTTTTCATTTACGTTTGGACCCTAAGAGCCCTGCCTCGACGTGATATCCGCTCACCGACAGCGTGAGCAGTATTGAGGACGCAGGATGACGATAGCAGCCACTATAGGTTTCGCTTCTCTCTGAGCCAGGGACTTCCGACCGGAAACCTCGGCCAGCGAGATTATCGCAGGATACGAGGCAGGAGATCGGAATGCGTCACTCCCATAAAATCACCCAATACCTCTATCAGAAACGCGAGGGACTCGGCTTCCTTCCGTCTGCATCTATGAACCTGTCGCCGGAGAACGCCGGCCCGACTTTGGTCGGGGGCTTGGAAATACCGAGCGTCCGCTAATCCGACCGGCACCGCGTCGGGCAAAGACTATTGGCACGAGCCGCACTTTGGCTTGGCCTTGCGCGTGCCCGCCGACAAACAGGCGAAAACCGCACGTGGTCACACGTTCTTCAACGGCAACGGCGTCTATCACGAGAGCGAACTCGAGCATCGCGTCAGTTCCGTGCTTCAGACCCTGTCTGGGCTTCGCGAACTCCAGTCGCAATACCCGAAGGTTCACTACACAGATGCCGACGGCGTTCTTCGTGAGCACACCTTCGATTACTTCATCGTTCTCAACGACGGCACACGGGTCGCCGTTGCGGTGAAGTATGCCCGCAAGCGAGCCGAAATGATCGACTTGCTTGATCGCATCTGCGCCGCCGGTATCACAGGGGTCGGCCCACTCGGAAAGTTGACGCCGCGCGTCGCGGACGCCGTCACCTTGATGACGAACGAGGAAGCAACCCTAGAGGCATTCGAAAATGCCTACTTCATCCTCACCTCCCGCCTCCACCACGATGACGCCGAATGTGCCAGCCTCGTGGATGTGGTGAAACGTCTGCCGGGCCAGTTCCGGTTTGGTGACCTCCTGCGTGACGTCCATGCACGTGGCAAACGCCGGACCGCCATTTGGCGTCTGATCGATCTCCGTCTGATCGCACCGGTCTACTCGGGCCGTATCGATGATCGATCCTGGCTGCGCGTCTGCGCCTAGCCGTTCCCAACCAAATCAAAATTCCATCCATTAGAGAAAGGACCGTCATGGAATCCCGTACCCTGCCCGCTCGCCAATTTCTCCATTCACTCATCGGCATGGACCGAATGGATCGCTACCATGACAAGGTCAGGAACGCCTTCTTCATTCCTGTAAGCCGCGACGACGTGGGCTATCAGCTCCGCTCGGAAAACGATGTGGAATATAAGATTTTCCTTTCCCACCAGGAAATCTACGCCGCGCTCGACAGCAACAAAGCATCGATCCGATATGGCTATAACAGTCCTGCTCAGCAAAAAATCCGCGCCATCTTTGGCGACAAGCCATGGGACGAATTCAAGGCTGAAGATCGTGATCTCGCCCTTCATCGAGAAAAGCTGATCCACAGATATGATGTAGAATGCGACCGCATCGGCAGGCTTCTTCCAATGTCCGAGAAAAAGCTCGGGCCGAAGCTGCTGGCATGGAACCGGGAAATCAACAAAGCACTGCTCAACCTCGTCGTCGATGACCGAGCCGATCAGGGGAGTCAGGTTGTCATCTTCCCCTGTCCATGCGTCAAAACCTTCAAACGCGACTACGACGACTACCACAATTGCGACGGTGATGTGATGGCTCTTCTTCCCCGGCATCACGGTCCGGGCCCGAAACTGTTCGCTCTGAAACCAGCTACGATCGCGTTCGCACACAAGATGGCGATGGCCTATCTGGATCGCCGCCGCCCGACCAAGGCACATGTCTATCGCTCGTACCTGGCTGAGCTTCAGAAGCACAATGCCGACCTCCCAAACCCGAAGAAAATCGGGAAGGTATCCCGCAAAAAATTCGAAGCGATGATCGCGAAGTTCGACAAGTTCCACGTCATCGCGAGCCGTCACGGCGAGAAGTACGCCATCCAGAAGTTCAAGGCGATCCGTCGGAGTTTCCACGTGGTCGCTCCTGGCCAGCGGATCGAGATGGATTTTGTCACCGTCGATCTGATCTCGCTTCTCGTGGAAACGGGTATCTGGAACGCCCTTCCGGAAATGGTACAGGAGCGTATTCCTCGCGTCCGCATCTGCTTCTGTGCCGCGATCGACGTCGCAACACGTTACATCCTTGCGCTGAAAGCGAGCACGAACCCGAACGCCGCGTCCGCCGTTGCCACGATCCGCATGATCATGACCGACAAAAGACACCTGTCGTCCTACGTGGCCGCCCAGACGCCATGGATCGGGAAAATCAGGCCCCGGGTCATTTACACCGACAACGGCGCGGAATTCACCGCACAACGAACCGCCGAGGTGCTTCGTGCGGCGCGTATTCACGGTACTCGTCCGCCCGCCGGCGATCCTGGCTGCCGCCCGTTTATCGAAAGCCTTTTCCATTCGATCGGCGTGCTGATCGCCCCGTATTTCGAGGGCCGGACTTTCTCTTCGGTCGTAGAAAAGGGTGATTACGATCCGCAGGTTCATGCCGCGTTGCTGGTCGACGAACTGATCAAGATTTTCATCTTCGCGGTCTGTGACATCTACCACAACAAGCCGCATTCTGGCCTTGGCGGCAACACCCCGCATAATGCGTGGGTCGAGGCCTCCAAAGAATACGAAATCCTCTACCCGCCAGATGCCGAAGAAATGCTCCAGATTTTCGGCATCAAAACGACCCGCCGGATTTCCGACTACGGTATTACCGTATTCGGCATCACCTACTGTGATGCCGAAATCCAGCGGCTCCGCACTAGGTTCGACCAGGTCGACGTCGAGATCAAATACGATCCGGAATGCCCCGCCCACATCGCCGTTAAAGGCGACAAGGGCTGGTTCGTCGTTCGCAACACCGTCGGTCTCGATGACAGTGTAACGCTCGCCGAATGGATGGCCGCGCGCAAGGAATTGCGTGCCAGCTACGCCACAGCTGCCGAGCAGGGCGTGACGGTGATGTACGACGCTATCAATCGTCTTCGCGCCATCGGTGATGCCGCGACACTTCGCGCCGGTCTTTCTCCCAGCGTTCCAACTGCAAAAGACTTCGACCGTTGGGATGCGGAACTGTTCGGAGCGTGGATGGCCGCGCCATCTGAAGATCGGGTTCCGCTCCTCGCCGAAGGCCCGCTGCCCGACGATCCGCTGCGGATCGGCATGGTTATCCAGCGGCCCGACCTGTTCGCCCTCGAAAAATCCGAGGCTGAAGAAATCAAAGAGAACGAAACCACCGCCACGCAAGCGCCTGACGCACTTTCCGGCTTCCACTATGACGAGGAGTACTAAAATGACTGCTACCAACGAACTGCGCGCGTTGCGTGTCCGGGAAACCAACCGCTACTTTGAGACAGGCCGTTGCCTAGAACTCGTGAAGCGCCTTACGGAATTCGAGGACCATGCCCTCGATTGCCTTGCCGGCGGTGGTTCAAGACGACGATCCTTCATCGTGATCGGCCAGTCCGGTAGTGGGAAATCGACCTCGTTGGAGCGAGCGTTCACGAGGATCAAATCGTTTCAGCCGTACCAGAACGAGTTTGGCGAAACGGTGCGTCCATTGATCAGTATCGAGGTGCCGAAACCCTGCTCCACCAAAGATTTGGCAATCCGTATCCTTCACGAGATGGGTCTGCCCGCGAGCAATCGTGCAAATGAGCATGAACTTTACGAGACAGTCAAACAACAGCTCAGAGAACGTCGCGTCCTCTTTCTGCATCTGGATGAGGCACAAGACCTCTTGCGGGCACCAACGGCTGCAGCCGTAAGGTCTCTTCAGGATCGCCTGAAAAGCCTGATCGCCATTCCCGACTGGCCACTCCACACGATCTACAGCGGCGTGCCGGACCTGGCCAGGCTGGTAACCAGTGATCTCCAGCTTGCGAACAGGTCGTTGGTCATGCGGTTCGAGCCGGTGCGTTTTCCTTCTGACAAGCCGCTGATCGAAAAGCTTCTGTGCGACGTGGCCGTCGACCATTGCGATCTTGTGCTGGCGGACGAGTTGATGACCGACGACTTCCTGGGACGCCTGGTAGCCTCCACAGGTGGTGGGCTGGGTACGATGATCGAAATGGTACGAGCGGCTTGTTTCGCAACCCTGGGGCGAAACCGCAGAAATCTCACGGCTCGCGACTTCGCAGGTTTCTACGACCGTGCGTCGGGCAGTCTTCGCGGCGACAACATCATCACCTCACCCCGGTGGCGCGACATTGATCGCAGCAATGCATTGACGGACCTCGTCGCCCAGCCCTCGAAAAAGAAGAAGTAATAGCCAGAAAGGTATCGCGTCATGGCACTCCCCGTCACCGTCGAGTTTCACAAAACCGAAACGCCCCTGAGCCTGGCATCCCGCCTCGCACACGCAAATGGCTATCGTTCAATGCGGGGGTTTCTCGCCACGACGGACACAAACGCCACTGCCATCGCCTCGGGCGATCCCGAAGCGATGGCATTACTCACACACTGGTCAGGTGTCGAAGAAGCGCGTCTCGCAGCGTACTCTATCGCGTCCGTCACCGCCGCAGCGACGTGGAAGCTTGGTCACGCATTGATGGGCCGTGATATGCGACCGGGACGAAATCATCGGTACTGCCCGAAATGTGTCGTGGGCGATCTCGAAAACGGCAGCGGCCGTCCTTTCTCACGGCCCTACGTCCGGGCAGCGTGGATGACCCGGGCGTTACAGAATTGCCCTAAGCATGCGTGTGCGATCAAGGAAACGCCAGTATCCGCGCAAGAGCAAGGTGACTTCGCCTCATTCGTAGCCAAGAATGTTTCGACGATCAGAGAGGAGGCGATCGACACCAGCGCAGCCTCCTCGTCTCAAGTCGATCGATACGTGGTCGCAAGGATCGACGGTCTCCCTGTCAACGATTTTCTCGACAATTTCGAAACCTATGTGGCTGTTGATCTTTGCCGTCATTTCGGTCGCCTCCAGAAGATGCACCAGATCGCATACGATCGTTGCGACCTGGCGTCTCATTCCGACGTCGAGTGCGGGTTCGGTTCCGCCTCCGCTGGACGCGATCTGATTGAGAAGATTATTTGCCAGGCGATCGAACAATCAAAACCTATGGTCTACGAAATGGCTTCCTTTTTCGGGCCGTTGCGAGATTGGCTGCTGCGCAATCACAAGAAGCCTGAATTCTCCCTCGTAACCGAGATTTTTCAGGACATCGCCGAGCGAAATCTTCCGTTGGGTCCTGATGAAGCCTTTGTACTGCCCACCCGAAAACGCCATCTGCATTCGATCAGATCGGCAGGCCTCGAATATGGCATGATGGAAGACCGTATCCAGGACCTCCTTCTGGAAGCTAATCTCATTGCACCCTCACAGCTGACGAGCGCCCAGATTTACTTCGATGCGCGTCGGGGCCACGAGGTATTGTCCAATGCGCTGGACACGATGACCAGTGTTGAAATCCGCACAGCTCTCGGAATCAGGGACGACCGCATGCGGGCCATTCTCGATGCAGGTCTTCTGCGCCGCGTGGAGCAGCCGAAAGACGGTGCACGTGTGTTTTCGCGTGTCCAACGGTCCGAATTCGAGGCATTTAATAAAGCGCTTTTCGGGCGCTTACTAAACGGTTCAAATACAGACGGCCTAGTGCGGCTGGACAAAGCAGCACAAAGATGTGGTTGCCAAACCGAGACCATCCTCAAATTGGGCTTGGAAGGTTCTCTGAAAAGCCTCCATTTCAAAGGCGGTCGGGCGACGCTCTCGAACCTCCTCGTAGATTGGGAGGAAGTCAGAGCCTGCTTGAACCACTCTATTCCTGAAGTGGCATCGTTGAATGGCAACGATGGTCATAGACACCTCAATGTCCGAGACACTGAACGCCGGATCGGGACAGCGAGAGGCACGATCAGCGAACTGCTTCGCCTCGGTTATCTAAAGACGGAAACCCGAATTAATCCTGCCACTCGACGTGAGCAACAATACATCCTCGCTGATTCCGTGGATGCCTTCATCGCCGAGCATATTTGTCTCGCTCTTTTGTCAGATCGTGCTGGTGTATTTCCCGGTATCCTTCGTCAAAAGCTCGAGGCCGAGGGAGTGCGACCCATTTATGAACCGACCGGTAGAAACTCGAGATTCTACCGACGACCGGACGTAGCGCACTGGCAATAACGCGGATTGCCCTCGTCAATCTTCCGTAATGCAGTTTGAAAGGCCCGCTTCGGCGGGCTTTTTTTATTGCCTGCAGTTCCGGCACTTCAGTTTCTGGACACACCTATCGGCGCAATTCGCCCTGACCTTTGGGAGGTCCTCTAAAATTCCTCAATTAAATCAAGGAAAATTATCGTCGTAGCGACAAATCAACGGAGCGTAATCAGTAGGTTGAGCGCAACCTCATCCAGCGCAGCCGCCAGCCGTTTGACAGGTCTCTACCTCGACCGAAGTATCGGCGAAATCCTTCACGAACACGGAAAATTCAAAGCTTCAAAAGGGAACGTTGAAAGCCGGCAATTGCTTCCTATTTCCTATCAGTGATGATGAAGCGCCTCTCAGAATTGTTTGCGCTAGAGGAAGGAGATTTGATGATCGACGAATATGGTCCATATGTGCAGGTGTCTACGCTTGGGGAACAGATGGCTGCCTGCTACCAGACGGATGCAAATCTCGTATTGGAACCGCATCTGGCGCATTACATGGACGAGGTAGAGGTCAATATCGCCGCCGATAGTTTTAATCACGTTGGCTTTCTGAACAGGATCAGAAGCCGGTTACAGGTGACACTGACGGCGACGACCAACCCCAGGCGCCGGGAGTTTCTGCAAGCCGTCGTAGCTTCGCTTCAGGAGCGGATCGACCGCCATTCATTCGATGTGGCGCAATAGGCAAGACGGCGAAAAAGAACTGACGAGACGCTCGCGGCTCTGTACGACACAAGCTCAGGGGCGACCCTTTGTTGAGTTGGACGTCCCTGCTATTCGACGAAAATCCTGACGCTCGAAGCACGGCCATCGGCGTCGATCACCGTGAGTGTGGAAAATCCCTGCCCTTCCGGTCGCCATTCGCTGTTGCGGCGGTGGGACGCATCCGGCAAAGGCAAGCCATTGGCGAGCCAGCGGAAGGGTGCACGCCCGCCCTGCAGCTTGAGCACCAGCGGCGAAATGCCTGACTGGCCGGAGAGCTCCACCCGCGCGCCTTCCGGCGGGTAAACGATACGCGGGGCGCTTTCCCGCCTCGATGCCGCAAGCAGGCCGCTGGCCGTTGTGGTGAAACGCCGCTGGTTGGCGGGAAGGTCGCTCACGGCAACGCGGGCGACACCGGAGGGCGCGGCCGGCATCGGCGTCACCGCCACGCCGGATTTTGCGAAAGACTCGAACAGGATCGGCGCCGCCGTTGCGTATCCGGCAACGCCCGGCACCGCGCCATTGTCAGCACGGCCAACCCAGACGCCGATGACGTGCCGCCCGTCATAGCCAACCGACCATGCGTCGCGATACCCATAACTGGTGCCGGTCTTGTAGGCGATGCCGCGCTGTTTCATGCCGAGCGGGGGCAGCACGCCGGAGAGAATATCCGAGACATTCCAGATCGCGGCATCGGAGAATAACCGGTCGCCCTCCAGCCGTTCCGGGGTAGAGCGGACACCATCTCCAAGCCGTACAGGATCACCACCGCCGGCAAGCCCGGCATAGAGCTGCACCAGATCGACCAGCGAAATGCCGGCACCACCAAGGGCGATGGCAAGCCCCGGCGCTTCGCTGGTGGGCAGCACGAGCCGGACACCCACCCGCCGGAACCGCACCATCAGCGCCGAGGGACTGACCGCATCGAGCAGCTTGACAGCAGGCACGTTGAGCGACAATTGCAGCGCTTGGCGGATGCTGACATCACCCTGGTAATGCATGTCGAAATTGCGTGGCCGGTAGCCGGAAAAATCAGCCGGGCGATCCTCGATGATGGTTTCCTGCCCGATAAGGCCATTTTCGAAGGCGAGGCCATAGATGAACGGCTTGAGGGTGGAGCCCGGCGAACGCACGGCCCGGCTCATTTCCACGAAACCGCGTCTTGCCGTATCGAGATAATCCGCCGAACCAACCTCCGCCAGAATATCGCCGGTCTGCGCGTCGGCCATGACGATGGCGACGGAGACCTTGTCGCTCAGCTTTTCCGCTGCATGGCGGGCAACATCTTCCAGTTCCCGCTGAATCGGCAGCCTCAGCGTGGAGCGCACTTCGGCAGTATTTGGGAATTTCGCCCGTGCGGCAACGGCCATATGCGGCGCATAGGACGGAAGATCGCGCCTGCTGGAAGGCACATTCGCAAGAGTCGCCCGCTCCGCCTCCCCGTCCCCCACCACTCGCTCGACGGCAAGCCGTTGCAATACGCGCTCCCGCGCCTGCTTCGCCGCCTCCGGAAAACGATCCGGGCGGCGTTTTTCCGGCAATTGCGGCAGCGCCACCAGAAGAGCCGCCTCCGCCGTATCCAGCCGGCCCGGCTCCTTGCCGAACCAGGCAAGGCTTGCGGCCCTGACGCCTTCGAGATTGCCGCCATAGGGCGCGATATTCAGATAGAGATCGAGGATATCAGCTTTGCTGAGCCTTCTTTCAATCTGGAGCGCACGCACGGCCTGCAGCAATTTCGCCGAGAATGACCGGTCGGCGCGCGGCTCGATCAGCCGCGCCACCTGCATGGACAACGTCGATGCGCCGGAAACGATCCGGCCGTTGCTGGCCAATTGCCACGCGGAGCGCAGAAGCGCCCAGGGATCGACACCGTGGTGATCGTAGAAACGCTGATCCTCGTAAGCGACCAGCATGCGCAGGAACTGCGGATCGACCTCGGCCGCCGTGGTTTTGAGCCGCCAGCGGCCATCTGCTGTCGCAAAGGCCCGCAGCAGTTTGCCATCGCGATCCAGCACCTCGAAAGATCGCTGCCGTGCGGCCTCCAGCGGCGGCGGATAGGCCTTGTCCAGCGCATCGAGACCGAAAGCCGCGCCGCCCAGAAGCAACGCGGCCGTCACGATGCCAACGATGATTGCCTTTTTCCGGCTCATGGGGTTGCCGAGCGCACCTCCATGCGGCCGGTTGCCGTGCGGGCGGCAAATTGCGGCCGGTACATATCCTCAACCGAAGCTGCCGGATGATCATAGGTGCCGGGGGTAACAGCACGGACCACATAGGCGAGCGCAATCTCCGAACTGTCACCGGCAGAGCGGTCGAAGGCCGCCACGAAACGGTCGTAACGGAACTCGGTATGGGCCGCTTCCGTTTCCGGCAACCAGTCGAAATTCGACAGTTCCGCCGAATTGACGAGGCTGGGATTGTCGATTTCGAAGCCGGAGGGCAGCAGATCCGTCACCAGAATGCGCGACTGCCAGTTATTCTTCGGTACGATATTCAGCACCACAACATAACGCTCGTTCTGCGTGACCTCGCTCGGATTCACCTCCTCGCCATCCATGGAATAATAGGTGCGGGTGATGGTGAAGCCTTCGCCGCCGGCAGCGAGCGGCTGGGCCGGGGGGGCCACGGTGGTGACAACAGCCGTGACTGGATCGGCCGAGGCATTGGCGATCTTCAAGGGAGCTGCCAGCAATTCATCGCCGCTCATCCGCTTGCCGAAACCGCCAGTCTGCAAATCACCATTCACATCGAGACGGATATCCTTGTCCTCGCCTTTGACCGCGCGGGCGGCAAGCAGCATCCATGCCTGTTCCTGGGTGCTGGTATAGGGCTTCTTTTCCCATTCCTTGGCCACGGCACCGGCAAGCTGCGGCACGACGGCCGGAACCGGACGGCTTTCGGCCGCAAGCGCCAGTGTCGCCGCACCATCACGCAGGGCCGAGCCATAATCGGCGCGTGCGAAGCTGACATTGGTGGCGCGGCTTGCCATATCGAGCGAAGCGCCGAACACGGTCTTCGAACGGGCCTGATCGCCATAAAGCGAAAGGGCTGCGGCAACCTGCGCCTTGGCAAGCGGCGTCGGGAAATCGGCGAGCGCCGTATCCGCGTAATATCTGAGATCGTTGATCGCCGCCTTGCGGTTGCGCGCCAGCACATAAAGCGAATAGGCGATCTCGTTGCCGCGATCCTTGACATTGCTGTCATAGGAAAGACCGTTCTGCAGGTTGTTCAGCGCCTGCACCATGGCCGCTTCGGGAACGTCGTAATTCTGCTCGCGCGCCCGGGTCAGGAAGTCGCTGATATAGGCATCCAGCCACAGGTCCCCATAACCAGGCGACCAGAGGCCGAAACTGCCCGAACTCGACTGGAAGGACAGCACACGGTAGATCGCTTCCTGCACCCGCTTGCGGGTATCAGGGTCCTCAGCCATGCCGCTGTCCTTCGTCAGTTCCGAGACATAAAGCAGCGGCAAAGCGCGGCTCGTCGTCTGCTCGGCGCAGCCGTAAGGATATTTGTCCAGCATCATCACCAGCGCCGGAATATCAAAGGCGGGCGAGCGCGTGACGTTGACGGCGACGGAGGAGCCGAGCAGCATGCTGTCGGCCAGAAGATCACCATTGATCGTCAGGCTGCTGTTCGGCGCAATCTTGATTTCGCGCCGTGTCGTCACCGGCAGGACAGCCGGACGCACAGGAACGTTCAGAACCTGCTCCAGCGAAACACCCGCGGCATTGGAAACCTTGATGGTGATCGCACCATTGCCGGGCTGTTCACCTGTTAACGGAACCGTCAGCGAAGACTTGCCGCCTTTCTGCAGCGCCAATGTCTGCGACATCTCTCCCTGATCGACGGTCAAGGCCGTGTTGCTGGTCACATCCAGCCGGTAATCGCCGGCCTCGCCATCCGTATTGGCGATATCGAGCCGCAATTGGGAGACATCGCCGGGGGCGAGGAATTTCGGCGCGCTGGCCGTGACTACCACGGGATCGCGGATGATGGCATCGGAGACGGCATGTCCTACGCCTGTCTTCGTCCAGGCCACCGCCATGATGCGGGCCGTACCGTTGAACTGCGGAATATCGAAGCTCACCGTCGCCTTGCCGTTAGCGTCGAGTTCGACCGGACCGGCAAAGAAGGCTACGAGCTTTTCGGTGGGCGGGCTGCCCTGAAGGGCCGCCCCGCCGCCATCACCGCCGGTGCGCAGCCGGCCGGTGGCGCCAAGCGAACCATCGATCAGCCGGCCATAGAGGTCGCGGATTTCCAGCCCCAGCCGGCGCTGGCCGAAATACCATTCATCGGGCTTTGGCGGTTCATAGCGGGTGAGGTTCAATATGCCGACATCGACGGCCGCAACGATGGCATAGGCCTTTTCGCCGACGCCAGCGCCCGCAACCGTGATCGGAATTTCAAGCGGCTGGCGCGGCAGTGTTTTCTGCGGCGCGCCGAGGGTTACGGCAAGCTTGCGCTCAGCCGGATCGACGGCGAGCCATTTGATACCGATGGCGCGCATCGGCATGCGGCTTTCCTGCGCGTCGCCGGGGCGGAACAGCGTGGCGGTGACGTAAGCGCCCGCACCCCATTCCTCGGTGACCGGAATGTCGATCTCGCCGCCATCCTCACCGACCTCGGCATTCTGCACGGCAATCAGCTTTTCCGAACCTGATGTCACCATCAACTCACCGGCAAAACGCGAGGACACCTTGAGTTTGGCCGTATCGCCGATCTTGTAGCTCTGTTTGTCGAGGGCAATTTCCAGTGCATCCGGCGTTTCCGTCGAGCTTGCCTCGACGTAGAAACCGGCATCGAATTCGACGCTGGAAACCGGTGCGCCATTACCCGCGCCCTCCACTTCCAGCCGGTAGCGGCCCCAGGTAACGGGCACGGAAATCTCGCCGCCATTGGCATCGACGGACAAGGTGCCCGCTTCCTGCTGCTTGGTATATTCCACCGGCTCATAACGCCAGGAATTGCCCTGACGATACCATTGATAGTTCCGCTCGACCTTGATGAGCTTCCAGTTGAGGCCGTTCATCGCCTGCCTGGCGCCATCGGCGCTGACGCCGATGATATGGAAACGGCCGACGGAATTCTGGGCGAGATCGCCCGAAAACTGCGGCTTGATCCCGATAACAGAGGCTTCCGCCTTGATAGGCAGCGTCAGCGAGCGCTCCACGGCGCGGCCACCGGCTTCGCGCATGCGCACAGTGATGTTGGCGGAAAGAAGCTGCGTGGTGGAGGGCAGATCGGTGAGGTCAACATTGAAACTCGCCTTGCCCTCTTCGTCCAGCACCGGCAGATCGGCAAGCGCGGTGCGGTTTTCCTCTTCGCTTTCCTCATCAGCCAGACCGAAGAAATAACCTTCGAAATCGGCGCTGGTGCGCGTCGGCTTGATCGCGACCTCGCCTTCCAGCGTCAGACCGGCGGCCGGCGCGCCATAGAGATAACGGCCATCGACGTCGATTGCCGTTTCCGCGCCCGGATCGATCTGTTTCGCCTTGCTCGAGAGGTCGAATTCCGTGCGGTCAGGCACGAAATCGTCGACGAGAAAGCTCTTTTCGCTGATCGCAGCCGTTTTCGGATCGGTATGGATGCGCAATGTCCAGGTGCCGCGCATGGCATTCGCCTGCAGCGGCAGATCGACCGCATGGCCGCCCAGCGCCTTGCCGTCGCTGACGAAGCGCCGGTCTTCGACACCGTCCGGGCGCGAGAAGATGAAGGTGAGCGGCAGATCCTCGATTGCCTTGCCGTCGACATCGCGGGCAAGCGCTGCGGCATGCACGGTCTCGCCGGCGCGGTAAATGCCGCGCTCGGTCCAGCTGAACACGTCGATCGCGCCCGGCGCTGCACGTCCCGTCACGCCGCGATCCGAGAGGTCAAAGCCTGCGCGGGTCATATCAAGGAAAACGTAGTCCTTGTCGCCGTTACGCGCGGTGAGGATGGCAGGCGCCTGCGCCGCAGTGCCGCGCATCAGGCCGGCCGAGAACACCGCGCGGCCGTCCGCATCGGTCTTTGCCGTGCCCAGCACCTCGTTGTTCTTGGCGAGCAGCTGCAAATCCACGTCCGCAAGCGGCTTGGCGCTGCCAAGGGCTCGGACGAACACATTCAGACCGTCGGTTCCGGCATAGGTGGTGATGCCGGTATCGGAGACCAGGAACCATTGTGTGGCGCGTGAATCCCACGTTTCCGGCGCGGTGCCAGGCGGCACGGCGGTCAGCACATAGATGCCGGGCTTGCGCTCCGGCAAGGCCTCATCCACCGGGAAGCTCGTCACCACATCCTTATTGAGATCGGGCTGGATATCGATCGAGCCCTGCCAGACGAGTTCGCCGATCTCGTTTTCGATGCGGTCGGCATTGTAGCCGTCCATCTGCGTCAGAAACTGCGAGTTTGCGAGCAGCGAGGTGATGTTGCGGTCGCCAACGCGATAAAGCTTCAGGTCAGCCTTGTCGGCGTTAACAGAGACAATTGGAATGCCACGACGGGCAGTACCCGGCAGCACGAAATTCTCACCCGTGAAGCGCACGCTGGCGGCACGGTCACGCACGTAAATATCGAGATCGACCTGCTTTTCCAGCGGTTCTTCCACCGAGGAAGGCAGACCGGCGCGCAGCGCGATCTTGTAACGTTGGCCATGGGTGAGGCCTTCGACGCAAATCTCGCTGCCCTTCGCTTCGATGGCCTTGGGGGCTGCCCCATCCAGCGTGATGAAGGAGGAATAATCGACGTTGTTCTTCACCAGCGGCTCGGAAAACTGCACGCAGGCGCGCGGGCTGACGCTATCCGTATCCACGGTATTATTGATGACGCGGAAACCCTGTCGCGTGCGCAGATCGGCATAGGCCGCCTTGGTCTGCGCATTGTCGGTAAGCGCAAGGCTCTCCTTATAGGCATTGAGTGCTGCGCGATAATTCTGGGTTCTTTCGAAAGCCTTCGCCAGCCGGTTCAGGGCCTCGGTGCGGGCGCTGACGGTGCGGCTCAGCTGGTAGGCATTGATGGCGGCGGAAGCGGCCTGCCCGGCAATCGAATAATTATCGGTGACCTGCGCCGCCTTTTCGGAAAGCTCCGCCCAGAGCGCGCCGTCGTCAGGCGTGATAGCAAGCGCCTGTTTATAGGTCGTGACCGCATCGGGAATATTGCCCGCGGCTGCCTGCTGCCGCGCCGTCTGCACGAGGGCTTCCACGCCCTGTCCGCCTTCACCGTCATTCGCCGCAAGGCCGGATTTCAGCCGGCGCGCTTCCTGCTGCAGACTGTCAGTGACGAAGGACAGGCGTTGCGGCGCGCCGATATCGGTTTCCGCTACCACTTCCACGATCTTGCCGGCAACCGCGCCGGGGAAAGCGTTCAGCTGATTGAAATCCGATTTGAGGAAGCACCATTTCACCTTGGGATTGTAGGTGAAGGCCTTGCAGACGGTATCGCCAACGCAAATCTCGCCGCATTGCTCCAGCGAGACATTCTGCTCAGTGCGAAGATCGAAGCCGAAATAATCGCCGTTTTGGGTGGTAACAACCTTGCGGGAGGGCTCCGCCGCCATGGCTGGCGGAAAAATGAGGGCGGCCGAGGCCGCAACCAACGAAATCCGGACGAGCGCGCGCAACGACATCAGTATTCTCCCCGCATCAGATATGTCGGGCCGGACTCTGGTCAAATCCACGCATGGTTGTCAACGCATCTTCGTCAATTCGCGACACGCAATGTGTGGAGGTGATGACCGGGAGGTTAGTCTTCTATCTTGCGCGCTTCCGAAATCAGCATGATCGGCACGCCGTCGCGGATTGGATAAGCAAGTCTGGCGCTTTCGGAAATGAGCTCGTTACGGGCGCGATCATAGGAAAGACGCCCCTTCGTCAAAGGACAGACCAAAAGCTCCAGCAGCTTGGGGTCGACACTGCTCATCCTGTCGTCCATGGCGGCGATCCTATTGCAGCACGTTGCCGCCCTCACCCGATCCCTGCGCAAGAACGATCTCGGTGATGGCGATCAATGTTTCGGCTCGCGTCTTCAGATCAGGCGCTTCCAGCAGCGCCTGTTTTTCGGCGGGTCCAAATGGAGACATCATGGAAAGCGAATTGACGAGAACACGGTTGCCGGCCCTTTCAACGCTTTCCCAGTCGGCTTCCAGCTGGTTGGCATCCAGAAACGAGCGGAATACCCGCAGCAGGTTTTCACGATCCACGGCCTCCTCGTCGTATTCGCCCGAGAGATCGGCGATGAAAGGCGCATGCCGGAAGCTGCGATAGGGCTCGCCCACCCCAACCTCTTCCAGCAGGCGGAAACGGCACACACCGGTGAGCGAGATGATGTAACGGCCATCGCCGGTTTCGGAAAAGGAGGTGATACGGCCGAGGCATCCGACTGCGCTCAGAGGCCCGCCTTCAAGACCGGACTCGATGACGTGAAGCGCCGGCTGCACCATACCGATGAGCCGGTGACCCGCCAGTGCCGTGTCGATCATGGCAAGATATCGCGGCTCGAAAATATTGAGCGGAAGATGGCCTTCCGGCAGCAGCAGGGCACCGGGAAGTGGAAAGACCGGCACGGTTTCCGGCAGGTCGTCGTTCTTCACATATCTCGCATTTCCGACGTGCATGGGATCAAGCCCCCTGTTCACTGCTGCCCGGCCGGCGGAGCAACCGCCCTGGCCGGGATATGCCCGCATTACGAAAACAGTATCGCCGAAAGCTTCCGGCGGCCGGCAATGGTTGCCGGATCCTTGAAACCCCAGGCCTCGAAAAACTCGAGAAGCTGACGGCGCGCGCCGTCATCGTCAAAGGTGCGGTCCTTGCGCATGATGTAGAGCAGATGATCCGCCGCCTCGTCGCGTCGGCCCTGCGCGTTCAGCACCTTGGCAAGCTTCACCCGCACCTCGTGTTGATCGGGATCAAGCGCCAGCTCGCGCTCCAGCGCCACGGGGTCGCCGATCTTGCGGGCTTCCTCATATTGCGCGATCTTTTTCGAAACGAGCTGAATGCCCGCATCGTCATTGAGTTCCTGAGGCAGGGACGAGAGCAGCTCGCTGGCCCGCTCATATTGACCGACCGCGATCATGCATTCGGCGATACCGGCAATCGCTGCGGGATTTTCCGGATCAGCCTGCATGACGGCGCCGAAAAGCTGCGCTGCGCCGTTAAAATCGCCATCTGCCAGAAGCTGCTTCGCGTCGGTCAGAACGGCCTCGATCTCAGCCTTGGGATCGCCCGCGTCAGGTCCGGCAATCTTTTCGATGAACTGCTTGATCTGGCTTTCCGGAACGGCACCCATGAAGCCATCCACGGGCCGGCCGTCGGCAAAGGCGACGATTGCCGGAATGGACTGGATGCCGAGCTGGCCGGGAATGGACGGATGATCGTCAATGTTCAGCTTCACGAGCTTCACACGGCCATTCGCCTCGTTGATGACCTTCTCGAGCACCGGCGTCAGCTGCTTGCACGGGCCGCACCAGGGCGCCCAGAAGTCCACCAGAACCGGCTGGCGACGGGATTCTTCAAGAACGTCCTTGGAGAAGGCAGCCGTCGTCGTGTCCTTGATGTGGCCGGAGGCCGCACCGTTAAGCTCGCCATTGTGATGCGCGCTTGCGGTCATCTGCCCGCTATAGGAACCGCCGTAAGGATTATTGTCGCCGCTCATGCCGGTCTCCCGTAAACTTCTGTCATTTGTCTTATTTGAAGCAAAGATCGTATCTCACTCGCTGACTTTCAAGACAAGCGGCGCATGTCCGGTTGCCTCGAGAAAGCGAATGAGATCTTTGGACGCGATCGTTGTCGTCTGGTCGTTGGAAAGCGGATGGCCGTTTACCAGCTCGTTTTCCAGAAGATCGCTGTCGAGCACGAATGTGACCTGCCTGTCCGTGTCGTTGATGGCTCCGAACACCGTGACCGAACCCGGCACGACGCCCAGATATTCCAACATTTTTTCCGGCCTGCCGAAGGACACGCGACTTGCCGCCCCGATGGTCTTGTGAACGCTTTTCAGGTCCACGGCCGCATTTTCCTCAACCGTCAGCACGAAATACTGATCCTTCTTGTCCTTTACAAAGAGGTTCTTTGTATGACCGCCTGGAATGAGGTCGCGCAGCGACTGGGATTCGGCGACGGTGAACACCGGCTCATGCTGTTTCGTGGTGTGGGAAATGCCAAGCCCGTCGAGAAACTCGAACAGTTCCGTTGCCGTCTTCTGGGAATTTTCCGCCATATCCTGCCGCCCGCCTCTGTCGATTCCGTTTTCCTTGTTTCCTGATTAAGGGGGTAACTGAGGCTTGGCAACGCAGGAAAAAACAGCGGAATGAAAAATTCTCAATCATTTCCGCCGCTTGTCGCATTTCTCAAAGAAATTTTCGCGTTTTTGTCATTTCCCTGTTGCATTCCAGAATCGATTGAGCGATATAGCGCCCGTCGCCGCTTGGCGGCCCACGGTTCAGCGAACTACCCCGGACCGGTGGATTTGAGCGGGTGTAGCTCAGGGGTAGAGCACAACCTTGCCAAGGTTGGGGTCGAGGGTTCAAATCCCTTCGCCCGCTCCAAATTTCCCTAAAGATTGAATCCTCAGGAAAGTGCCATTTTTCCGCACACCGAATCGTTCCGGGCGATGCGGCCTGGAATACTTTGCCTTCGCAGCACTCCTGTCGGCACGACGCTGCGGAAATTATCCCGCAATCGGAACTTATGTTGAAGATGTCCGTTTCAGACACGAGGCTCCTAACCTCAGTTCCCCTCTGATTGCCCGCCTTGAGCGGGCATCTTTTTTTGCTGGCGTCACCACGCGCGAAAATAACAGCATCAACCCTGGAACGGCTCATATGCGCCGGACGTTCTCCTGCGTTGATAAACAGGGGAAGAGCCATGTCCTCTGCCATCCACCAATAAACTGGAGAACAGGGCCCTCCACCGCAACAATATGGTCGCCTTGATCTTGCCATAATTCATTCAATGTGCTTTTGTGCAGCCGCCCTTGTGGGAGGGGGTAGAGGTTGAGACCCGCTGGCTGCATTTTTGTAGTAAGCGGGTTTCCCTTTTTTTGGGCGAAACTTACTGGCAAACACCATCTGATCCATCGTTTTTCCCGCTCGGAAAAGCAACGAAACACGGGCGCAGAACGACGCGGTTTGGATTTTTCATATGAAGGAAAGTGGTAGCGGGAGAGGGACTTGAACCCCCGACACGCGGATTATGATTCCGCTGCTCTAACCACCTGAGCTACCCCGCCACAGTGGAAACGTGACAGTCATGTGACCGGCCGTTCCATCAGGATGAGCGGCTTATAAGGTGCCGCTCCCCAAAGTGTCAAGCGCAAGATGCGCAAAAAATTCGCTTTCCGCATTGCTGCAAAAAGCGAATGGTTTCAGGCGGCAACCGGCTTTTCCAGAAGCGCCTTGAGCGATGCCTCGGCATCCACTGAGCGTTCCGACCGTTCGATGAAACCGCCGCCGTAAACGCGGGCATCGGCCCCCGGTGCGGAATAGAGCACGCAGGCCTGGCCAGGAGCGACGCCGGCCTCACCGGTCATCAGATCCACATAGATGCCGTTTTCGTCTGCATGCAGCATCGCTTCGGTTGGCGGACGGGTGGAGCGCACCTTGGCGAAACAGGCAAAGCCCTGCCCTGCATCATTTACCAGCTCGCCATCGCCCAGCCAGTTCATGTCGCGCAGATAGACCCGGCGGGTTTCCAGCGCTTCGCGCGGGCCAACGATGACCCGGCGGCCCCGCGCATCGAGATGCACGACGTAGAGCGGCTCTCCGGTCGCGACACCGATGCCACGGCGTTGGCCGATAGTATAATGCACGATGCCGTCATGGCGGCCGAGCACGCGGCCGTCCAGATGGACGATGTCGCCCGCCAATGCCGCATTCGGCTTCAGCTTGTTGATGATATCAGTGTATTTGCCCTGCGGCACGAAACAGATGTCCTGGCTGTCGGCTTTCTTGGCGACGACAAGCCCCATATCTTCCGCCAGCGCCCGCGTTTCGGCCTTGGAGAGACCGCCCAGCGGGAAGCGCAGATAGTCGATCTGCTCCTGCGTCGTCGCAAACAGGAACCAGCTCTGGTCACGGTCGCTGTCGATAGGGCGATAGAGCGCGCGACGGCCCGGCTGTCCGGCAACGGGATTGGGGCGCGAGCGGATATAATGGCCGGTCGCCAGTGCATCGGCACCCAGTTCCTGTGCCGTAGCGAGCAGATCGGCGAATTTTACCGTCTGGTTGCAGGCGACGCAGGGGATCGGCGTTTCACCCATCGCATAAGCTTCGGCAAAAGGGTTGATGACCGTTTCACGGAACCGCGCTTCGTAATCCAGCACATAATGGGGGATACCGAGCGTTTCGCAGACCCTGCGCGCATCGTCGATATCCTGCCCGGCGCAACAGGAGCCGGCGCGGTGCACGGCGGCACCGTGGTCGTAAAGCTGGAGGGTAATGCCGAGGACATCATAGCCCTCGCGCTTGAGGATACCGGCCACCACGGAAGAATCGACGCCACCGGACATGGCGACAACGATCCGGGTATCTTCCGGCCTCTTGTCAAAATCGAGCGTATTCACGTTTTTTCCCATCGTCAGTCATAACGGGGGTAAAGGCCCCGCCGCCTGTCGGTCATCCGCCGCGAGAAACCATGGCCATCAATCGGGCCGTCCTGTCTCGCCATCCTGCGGATTTAAGGGCTGCATATAGAAAGGAATGGCCGCGCACGCAAGTACGGGGCGGAAAACCGCCACGCAAAGCAATCAGATTCGGTCCGCGACAGGCTGTTAAGCGCCGGCCGTCTTCTGGCCGCTGCTGCCGAACCACTTTTCGCGCTCCCGCCACAGGGCCGGCAAGGCCAGCAATCCGATGGCCGTGAAAGCGATCAGCGTCTTGTTCAGCTGCGACAGTTCCGCCGTGCGGCCGTCGAGATAATAGACGCCGTAGACGATCGCCACATGCCAGACATAGACCTGCAGCGAATGGCGACCGAGCAGTTGCAGGAACTTCAACGACAGCACCCAGATGACGCCCTCGGCAATGGAGCGCACAAGCGGACGGTGGTGGTGCGGACCGGCAATCACCAGCCAGGTCAGGCCAACGCCAACCGCCAGGAAGTTGATGAGGTAAACCGGGCCGAAATCGGCGCGGATTTCCATGGTGGAGAACTTGCCCATCATGAATTCCGGCATCAGGCCCCAGGCAGTGGCGATGCGCAGCGGCATGAAGAACAGGCAGATGACAAGCGCAGCCTTTGGAAGCCATGTGTGCTGCGGCGAGAAGATCGCCTTCCACGGAATGCGGTTCTGCGCCGTCATCGCGCCCATCACCAGCGCCGAATAGAAAACCAGTTGCCAGCCGAGCAGGTTGAAGCTGACGCGGATACCCTGCTCGTCCGCACCCTTGACGACTTCGTTGAGCGGCGTCGTCACGATCTGCTGAAGACCAAGCTGGCCCGCCATCCAGACCAGCAGGGAACCGGCCATAACATAGGCCCACTTGCCGTCAAGGCAGAGCTTAACAAGGACCGGCGCAAACAACATGTAGACGATATATTGCGGCAGAATATCCATGAAGGTCGGCTGGAAGAGGAATGTCGCAATCGCCGCCAGACGCAGCGGATCGTCGAACGTCGTCATGCCCAGCCAATTGTACCAGATATAGGGCGCATGCGGGATGACCATGCGGAAGAACAGCACGGCGATGACGAGACCCATCGCATAACGATAAAGCTCCATCGCCCTGTTCCAGATCATCTGCTTGCCGGCGTCATAGCCATATTTCATCATCTTGCGCGCATAGACCATGCCGATCAGCAGGCCGGACAGGAAGACGAAGCCCTGCGCGTCCTCGACAAAGGCAAACTGCCGGTGATTGATTTCCACCAGCCAGAAGCCGCCGGCAAACACCAGATGGTTGATCAGCATGAAGACGAGGAAGTAACCACGCATCCCGTCGATCAGGTCAAAGCGTTTCATCTCGATAGCTCTCCGTTCTCGCGGGCCGTGCATTGCCCGGCCACCCAGCCCGGCTTGCGGGAGGCGGGCCGGGAATTGGATTGTCAACGCTGTTTTGCGGCTGTGGTTCCCTTCCCAAAGCGGTTTAGAACCGGCGCGAAAAGTCACATTGACGTGTATGCTTTCTGGTTAGGATGCGGGGACTGAATGCCGGATGAATGAAAAAAGGCAATTCCGTGAAGCGGTCGAGCCATGCACCGGCGACATGCCACGACAAACAGGGCTCAAAGCCCTGCATAGCAGGGTGAAGCGGAAATTGCAGCCAATGATCGGCGGAGATATCACCCGTTAGATTTATCAATCGGTTTTTTGCCCTGCCGCGTCTGCCCAGGGCAAGGAGTATCCGGGACGAAATTTCAGGACGGTCGACGTCTTTGCGTCCTGATAAACAAAAGCCCGGAGGTTCGTGAACCTCCGGGCCATTTCGTTCGATAAAACTCGGGCTGTTGCCTCAGGCAGCGGCCTGAATGGCGGCGACCTGCCAGTTATCGTTGCCGGGGCGACGGACGAAGGTCCACATCTCGACCGCTTCGGACGGATGCTGTTCATCGCCTTCGACTACCTTGCCGGACGTGCGGTCACGCATCACGTCGATGGCGGAGTAACGCATCGCAACCGTTGCGTAATCCTGCCCTTCTTCGTGCCAGGCTTCGGCGACATCGCCCTGCAGCAGCGTCACGTCGCGCACGTCGTTTTTCACCCCGCTGGTCGCGTTGTCGCTCAGTTCTTCCGCGAGATAGGACATGGCTTCCGGCGTCGTCAGCTTGCGCAGCGTGCCGTAATCCTCGGCCGCATAGGCAGCCTGCACATCTTCCAGCATTTTCTGGAAGGTTTCGAGGTCACCCTGCGTGATACCGATTTCATCGCCTTCCGAGATGGCATTGGCGTGGGGCACGGGCTTTGCCGTTGCAGCCGCAGCGCCACCCGCAGCACCGGCCAGAGCACCAATCTTCGGAATCTTGAACGAGGATGCGGAAGGACCCGCCTGCGAACTGCCATTATAGGAGGAACTTGAATGATCCGTGCGCTGCGAACCGCCGGCCGAGCCATAAGCGGGCTGACCCTGACGGCGCGATGCGAAGAAACGCATGGCGAGCATAACGAGGAGACCGATCAGCGCCACCTGCAGCAGCATGCCGAAGAAACCGGCCATGCCACCAAAGCCACCACCGAGAAGCATGCCGAACAGGCCACCCATCAACAGGCCGCCCATCAAACCACCCATCATACCGCCGAACAGGCCGCGATTTTGCTGCGGTGCCTGCGCGCCGGGACGGGCCGGCTGAGCAGCACTCGGTGCTGCCTGATTGGTATTGGGCGTCATGCTGCGATTGATCGGCGCGGTCTGGCCGGGTGCGGTGCTGGTCGAAGGCGGAGCCGAATAGGTCCGCGTACCGCGGCTGCCGAAACCGCCGCTGGCGCGGCGTGCTTCTGCCATATCAACAGCTACGAAAGACACCGCGATACCAAGCGCGGCGACTGCGAACAAACCCTTGAAGCGCCGAAAGGCAGCAAACATCGTTATCTCCTGTTGGCCGCCCTCCCATGAGCGGCATCTCAGCAGGCGATATAGCAACTCATGATCATCATTTTTAGAGCACTCGGCTTAAATTTTTTGTGATATGCAACCGAAGCGCGAGACCGGCGCGGATTGCCATAAAATGGGCAACTGGAGAAACAAAAACCGGCGCAGGGTTGCCCCTGCACCGGTCCTTATTGTCCCCTTGGGAGGAACGATAGATCAGTCGACGTTAAACGTCAGCGGCTTGACCTGGCGGATGGCCGGGTTGGCGCGCAGCTTGTCCAGCACCTCTTCGGAAACCGGGCCGTCAACATAGAGCAGCGCGATGGCGTCGCCGCCTTCCTTTTCACGGCCGAGCTGGAAGTTGGCGATGTTGACGCCAGCTTCGCCGAGCGTGGTGCCCATGAAGCCGATCATGCCGGGAACGTCGGTGTTGGTGATGTAGATCATGTGCGATCCGACATCCGCATCCATGTTGATGTTCTTGATCTGGATGAAGCGCGGCTTGCCATCCGAGAACACCGTGCCGGCAACCGAACGTATCTGGTTTTCGGTCTTGACCGTCAGCTTGATGTAACCGTCGTAAACACCGGTCTTGTCGCGCTTGACTTCAGAAAGGATGATGCCCTTTTCCTTGATCATGACCGGGGCCGAAACCATGTTCACATCTGCAACCTGGCTGCGGATCAGACCGGCCAAGAGGGCGCTGGTCAGCGCCTTGGTGTTCATGTTGGCGGTTGCGCCATCATAAAGGATTTCGATTTCCTTGGTGGCGCTTTCCTGCACCTGGCCGACGAAGGAGCCGAGAACATCCGCCAGACGGATGAACGGCTTCAGACGCGGTGCTTCTTCCGCCGTGATCGACGGCATGTTGATGGCGTTGGAGACGGCACCCTTGACCAGATAATCCGACATCTGCTCGGCAACCTGAAGAGCGACGTTTTCCTGCGCTTCTGTGGTAGAAGCGCCGAGATGCGGCGTGCAAACGACGTTTGGCAGGCCGAAAAGCGGGCTTTCGGTGGCGGGTTCGACTTCGAACACGTCAAAACCGGCGCCGGCGACATGGCCGGACTTGATGGCTTCGGCAAGAGCCGCTTCATCCACCAGACCGCCACGGGCGCAGTTGACGATACGCACGCCCTTCTTGGTCTTGGCAAGGTTTTCGGCATTGAGGATGCCGCGCGTCTTGTCCGTCATCGGCACATGCAGGGTGATGAAATCGGCCTGCGCCAGCAGTTCGTCGAGCTCAACCTTGGTGACGCCCATTTCCTGCGCGCGCTCCGGCGACAGGAAGGGGTCATAGGCCAGAACATGCATCTTGAGACCAAGCGCACGCGAGCAGACGATGGAGCCGATATTGCCGGCGCCGATGACGCCGAGCGTCTTGCCGGTGATTTCGACACCCATGAATTTCGACTTTTCCCACTTGCCGGCCTGCGTAGAGCTGTCGGCGGCCGGAAGCTGGCGCGCAACGGCAAACATCAGCGCGATGGCATGTTCCGCAGTCGTGATGGAGTTGCCGAACGGCGTGTTCATGACGATGATACCGCGGCGCGAGGCTGCCGGAATATCGACATTGTCGACGCCGATGCCGGCGCGGCCGATGACCTTGAGGTTGGTTGCCGCCTCGATCAGCTTTTCGGTCGCCTTGGTGGCGGAACGAATGGCGAGACCATCGTAATTGCCGATGATTTCGGCAAGTTTGTCCTTGTCCTTGCCGAGCTTCGGCTGGAAATCGACTTCGACGCCACGATCACGGAAAATCTGGACGGCGGTTTCCGACAGTTCGTCGGATACGAGTACGCGAGGTGCCATGGTTCACGGGCTCCTTGAAAAGCGGTGCAGTTTTAAAAGCGGGAAATTGGCGGCCCTGCATCAGCGCAGGGCCGGTATCAAAATCAGGCGGCAGCCTTGGAAAGTGCTGCCTTCTGCGTCTGGTAAGCCCAGGCGAGCCAGGGCATGACGGCTTCCATATCGGCCGTCTCGATGGTCGCGCCGGCCCAGATGCGCAGACCGGACGGTGCGTCACGGTAAGCGCCGATATCGAGGGCGACATTTTCCTTTTCGAGCAGGGCAACGACGCCCTTGGCGAAATCGGCCTGTGCGGCCGCATCCAGCGCCTGCACCTCGGGATCAACGATCTTCAGGCAGACGGAGGTGTTGGAGCGGGTTTCCGGCTTGACGGCCAGATTGGCGATCCAGTCATTCTTCTCGATGAAGTCGTAGATGACCTTGGCGTTGGCGTCGGCACGGCCGATCAGCGCCTTCAGGCCACCGAGGTTCTTCGCCCACAGCAGCGCGTCGATGTAATCCTCCACGCAGAGCATGGACGGGGTGTTGATGGTTTCGCCGGTGAAGATGCCTTCGATCAGCTTGCCGCCGGAGACCATGCGGAAGATTTTCGGCAGCGGCCATGCCGGCGCGTAGCTCAGCAGGCGCTCGACGGCGCGGGGCGAAAGAATGATGACGCCATGGCCGCCCTCGCCGCCCAGAACCTTCTGCCAGGAGAAGGTGACGACGTCGAGTTTCGTAAAGTCCATGTCCTGCGCGAAGGCCGCCGAGGTGGCGTCGCAGATGGTCAGGCCCTTACGGTCGGCAGGGATGAAGTCGGCATTGGGAACGCGAACGCCAGAGGTGGTGCCGTTCCAGGTGAAGACGACGTCACGGTCGAAATCGACTTCGGCGAGATTCGGCAGCAGACCGTAATCGGCCTCGAACTTGCGCACGTCCTTCAGCTTAAGCTGCTTGATGACGTCGGTAACCCAGCCAGCGCCGAAGCTTTCCCAGGCGAGCATATCGACGCCCCGTTCGCCCAGCAGCGACCAGAGCGCCATTTCAACAGCGCCGGTGTCGGATGCGGGAACGATGCCGATACGATAATCGGCAGGAACATCAAGAATTTCACGGGTGAGATCGATGGCCTGCTTCAGCTTGGCTTTGCCAACCTTGGCGCGATGCGAGCGACCGAGCGGTGCATCGGAGAGAGCATCTAGCGACCAACCGGGACGCTTCGAGCAGGGACCAGAGGAAAAATGCGTATTGCCCGGACGCACGTCCGGCTTCACTATATCTGTCATTTGACTACCCTTCCAGATAGGCGCTCCACGTTAGGGTGGAGTGTCCTGACGCCGTTGCTATTCCTGTCGCCGATCCCAGTCAAGCGGAATATGTCGCTGCGCAGAAGAATTTTGGTCCATATGCGTCATGCGCGGTGTCCGATGCCGGTAAAACAAAACCGCCCGCACCCGGAGGATGCGGACGGTCTGAAAGTACCAGCGGTGCGTGACGTTTATTTATAAACGGCAGGCTGCAGCGGAATATCAGCGGGCGGCATGTATTGCGCAGTGTCGCAGCCATTGAAGACATAACGGCCGCCGACGCGCACTTCATGCGAATAGAGGCCCTTGTCGCGGCCCGGACCGCCGCCATTCTCATAAGCGAACATATCGCCCTTGTTGATGTGGCGGAAACGGTAACCGATATCGGCCTTCAGGTTACAGGTGACGTCAATGGACGCACCGGCCATCAGAGCGTAGGCAAAGCGCCATTTGCCCTTGCCGCCATGTTCGGTGGTCGGGTCGCAGCCAAGGCCATTGACGCTGCACGACGTGTTGCGCAGCTTGTCCCATTTCACGTAAGAGCCGCCGATACCGCCGCCGACATAGGGTGTGACGCGGCCATAGGTGCCGAGATCGACATAGGCGTTGGCCATCAGCGTGTAGGCTCGCAGGGAGCTAAGATCCGCCGAGACGCAACGACCGGGAACAGAGCCACAGAAGCCGCTCGTGGAGCCTCTGAAATCCGATTTGCCCATATAGTCAAAGGTCACGTCACTGCGGAAATAGTTGTTGAACTGATAACCGACACCGCCGCCGATGACATAGCTGTCCTTGATTGTCGCTGTATCAAAATCCTGCAGATAGCCACCCGGGCCACCCTGATAATAATGGGCGCCGCGCAGCTTGTTGAAGGAATAACCGACATCGCCGCGCAGATACCAGCCGCTCGCCTGGGTGATCGCGACCTCGGGGGCCTCGACATAGGCCGGCGCGGGCTCGGCTTGATAAAGATCGGCAGCGATAGCGCTGGTACCGGTCAGCAGGACGGCCAGAAATCCGGCCAGGGCGTTTTTCATGACTTCCACTCCAGAAGAGGCACGTGCGGTTTCGGCAGCAGATGCCAGTGAACTGTTCAGTCATGGAGATTGACATAAAATGGTTAAGTCCCGATTAACCACGATCATTCACTATATTTATTAGCAAACAGTCAAAGAAAAAGCCGGCTGGGCAGCCGGCTTTGTTAGGACATTACTGACGCCTCGGCTCACGCGGCCGAGCGAGCATTGGCAATGACGCCGACGAGATCGTTGACGATCTGCTCCACCTGCGCGCTGTCATCACCTTCCGCCATGACGCGGATCAGCGGCTCGGTGCCGGAGGGGCGGATGACGAGGCGGCCATTATTGGCCAATGCGCTTTCCGCATCCGCAATCGCCTGCTGCACAACAGGATTTTCCAGCGGCTTGCCGCCGGAGATACGCACGTTCTTCAAAAGCTGCGGCACCGGCTCGAACTTGCGGCAGACTTCGCTGACCGTGAGGCCGGAGCGCTTGACCTTGGCGAGAACCTGCAATGCCGCGACGAGGCCATCGCCCGTCGTGCCGTAGTCCGACAGCACGATATGGCCGGACTGTTCACCGCCGACGTTGAAATTGTGGTTGCGCATGTGCTCGACGACATAACGGTCGCCCACCTTGGTGCGGGCAAGGGTGAGGCCCTTGTCGCCGAGGAAGCGCTCCAGCCCGAGATTGGACATGACAGTCGCGACGATGCCGCCGCCGCGCAGCGTGTTGTCGGCGGCCCAGCTATCAGCGATGACAGCCATCAGCTGGTCACCATCGACGATCTCGCCGCGCTCATCGACGATGATGACACGGTCCGCATCACCGTCGAGAGCAATGCCGATATCGGCCCGCACTTCATGCACCTTCTTCTGCAGAGCTTCCGGATGGGTGGAGCCACATTCGAGATTGATGTTGATGCCGTTCGGCTCATTGCCGATCGTGACGACTTCCGCACCGAGTTCCCAGAGCGCAGCGGGTGCGACCTTGTAGGCAGCACCATTGGCGCAGTCGATCGCGATCCGAAGCCCGCTCAGCGTCACATCGCGCGGCAGGGTGCGTTTGACGAATTCGATATAACGATAGATGTCACCATCCACGCGCTTGGCGCGGCCGATCTCGCTCGGCTTGGCGAGCTGGGCGTAGATATCCTTGTCGAGAAGATCCTCGATCTCCAGTTCCAGCTCGTCAGAGAGCTTGTATCCGTCAGGTCCGAAAAGCTTGATGCCGTTATCGGAGAAGGGATTGTGCGAAGCCGAGATCATCACGCCGATATCGGCGCGCAGCGACCGGGTCAGCATGGCAACGGCGGGCGTCGGGATGGGGCCGAGCAGGAAGACATCAAGGCCGGCGGCGGTGAAACCGGCAACCAGTGCGTTCTCCAGCATATAGCCGGAAAGCCGCGTATCCTTGCCGATGACCACACGATGACGATGATGGCCACGGCGGAAGATCGTTCCAACGGCAATGCCCACACGCATCGCCAGATCAGGCGTCATGGGGAATACGTTCGATTGTCCGCGGATACCATCGGTTCCGAAATAACGGCGTGCCATTTGAACTCCAAATCTTTCGGGCATTCCGGCAAAAACTGAAAACAGCCGGAAGCGTTTTTGGCTAAATGCCACAAACCACGATAAACAGCACGTAAATTACCGCAAAAATGGCTTATATCTTGTTACCAAAATGAAAAGGCCACCCGGAAACCCGGATGGCCTTTTACAATTTCTAACATGCGTGGACGATCAATGCGGCTGCGGCTCCATGCCGCCTTCGGCCTCACCGTCACCCTTTGCTTCGCTCGGGCCGTCCTTCTTGGCACCGGCTTTCGGCACCGCCGAACCACGGCTGCCCGGAGAATCGTCACCCAGATCGCGCGCCGGCTTCTCACCCCTCAGCAGCGCCTTGATCTCGTCGCCCGTCAGGGTTTCGTATTCGAGAAGACCCTCGGCAATTGCGACAAAGCCATCGTGGTTATCCGTGAGGATACGCCGTGCCTCGGTATAGGCCTCGTCGATCAGACGTCGGACTTCGGTGTCGATCGTCTGCGCTGTCGCCTCGGAGACGTTCTTCGACTGAGAGACGGAATGGCCAAGGAACACTTCCTGCTGGTTTTCACCATAGGCCACCTGGCCGAGAGCGTCGGAGAAGCCCCATTGCGTGACCATGGCGCGGGCAAGCTTGGTGGCCTGCTCGATATCCGAAGACGCGCCTGACGTGATGTTCTCCTTGCCGAAGGTCAATTCTTCGGCAACGCGGCCACCCATCATGATGACCAGGCGCGACACCATCCACTTGTAGCTCATGGAATAACGGTCGCCTTCCGGCAGCTGCATAACCATACCCAGTGCACGGCCGCGCGGAATGATCGTCGCCTTGTGCAACGGATCGGCCACGGCAACCTTCAGCGCGGTGATGGCATGGCCGGCCTCATGATAGGCGGTCAGCTTCTTTTCGGCCTCGGTCATGGCGGAGGAGCGGCGCTCCGCACCCATCATGATCTTGTCCTTGGCGTCTTCGAATTCCTGCATGGTGACCACGCGCTTGTTGCGGCGGGCAGCCATCAGGGCGGCTTCGTTGACGAGGTTCATGAGGTCCGCACCGGAAAAACCGGGAGTGCCGCGGGCCAGAATCTTGAGATCGACATTCGGCGCCAGCGGCACGTTGCGGATATGCACCTTGAGGATGCGCTCGCGGCCGACGATATCAGGGTTCGGCACGACGACCTGACGGTCGAAACGGCCTGGACGCAGAAGTGCGGGGTCAAGAACATCGGGACGGTTGGTGGCAGCGATGAGGATGATGCCTTCATTCGCCTCGAAACCGTCCATCTCGACCAGCAGCTGGTTCAGTGTCTGCTCGCGCTCGTCGTTACCGCCGCCAAGACCGGCGCCGCGATGGCGGCCGACAGCGTCGATTTCGTCGATGAAGATGATGCAGGGTGCATTCTTCTTAGCCTGCTCGAACATGTCACGCACGCGGCTTGCGCCGACGCCGACGAACATTTCCACGAAGTCCGAACCGGAAATGGTGAAGAACGGCACATTGGCTTCGCCGGCGACGGAACGCGCCAGAAGCGTTTTACCGGTACCCGGAGGGCCAACAAGCAGCACGCCGCGCGGAATCTTGCCGCCGAGGCGCTGGAACTTCTGCGGGTCGCGCAGGAATTCCACGATTTCCTCGAGGTCCTGCTTGGCTTCGTCCACACCTGCGACGTCATCAAACGTCACGCGGCCATGCGCTTCCGTCAGAAGCTTGGCCTTGGACTTGCCAAAGCCCATCGCGCCACGGGAACCGCCCTGCATCTGCCGCATGAAGAACAGCCAGACGCCGAGAATGAGGAACATCGGCAGAAGCGTGCCGAGATAGCTCAGAAAACCGGAGGAACCATCGCTTTCGGGACGCGCCACGATGGTGACGTTCTTGCTCTGCAAGCGCTCCATCAGGCTGTCGTCGATGACGGGGGAATAGGTCTGAAAGGCCGTGCCGTTTTCGGTATAGGTTCCGAGAACCCGGTTGCCGGTGACGGTCACGTCGCGAACTCGCCCGGAATCCACATCGCGAAGAAACTGGGAGTACGGGATTTCCCGCGAGCCCGTTTGCGTCGGCGAGGTCTGGAACATGCTGAACAGCGCGATCAGCAAGAGGGCGATCACGGCCCACAAGGCGAAATTTCTGAAATTTGGGTTCATCGAACTCCCCGAACTCACACGGGCATATCTGCTGCCCGCTATTATGTGCCCCTAACATAAGGACGACATCCGCCGTTGCCAAGGCAAAGCGCGTTATCTGATGCGTTTTGGTGTAAAAACTCTTCCATGGCAATTCACGAAAAAGAGGCCGGATTTAAACCGGTGGCTGTGGATAGGCCGTCCGTCCGAATAAATTGGCGATTGCATTTGCCAACTCAAGGTCGAAGCGCGGCAGGAAAAGATCGAAAGGTGCAAGCCTCGGCGTGATGGTGACGGCCTGCGGCATGGAAACCTCCCCTTCGGCCGCTGCGGCAATTTGCGGCAGACCCGCCATCACCGGTTTTGTCACCCCTGATGGCGCCGACGGAAAATGCGCGGCCATTTCCACGGCATCACCAACCCTGCCCGCTTTGACAAGGATTGGAAAAGCCGATCCATTCTTCACAAGGAAACGATCGTCCCACAGCCCTTGCTGATGCGCGCCGACATGAAGCTCCGGCAGGTTTCGCTGCTCGCGCAACAAATAAAGCCCATCCCGCCGCCGATCGAGAAGAACACGGCCAACTGTCATTCGCCCGTTTTCACCCGTTTTGAGAAACCGCAAAACGCGCTCCATGCCGCTTGCGGCCGGAAAATATGCCCTTCCGCCAAGGATGGCGATCAGCGCCGCCAACCCGTGCCGGAACTCGGGAAGATCGGGATTGACGGCATCGTCGGCCAGTCTGGCGAGAGCAGCATGGAAAATCTGCGTGTGATCGCGCAGGAAAACGGCTGTTTTGTCGGAAAGCGCCCGTCTTTTGAAAGAGGCCTCCGCATCGATCAACGTGGGGGAGACGGGAAGCGCCTGCCGAACACGCACCCGCTCATATCTGATATTTTCATTGCTCGGATCGTCGAACCAACCGCGCTCGCGGGACGACACGTAGTCACGGATCGCCTGTCTCTCACACATCAGGAACGGCCGCATGACCCAGTAGCGGCTATCGTATAAAACCGCGTCCGCCATGCCGGAGAGACCGAGATTATCACTGCCGCCGTTGCGGGCGGCGCGCATCGCCACGGTTTCACGCTGGTCGCCGATTGTATGCCCCGTCACGACAAGATCGGCGCCAGTCTCAAGGGCGACCTCGGCAATCAGGCGGTAGCGGGCAAGTCGGGAGGCTTCGGAAAGGCCGGAGGCCGGTTTGGCACCATCCCACCGGCGGGTAACGTGGGGGATGCCAAGTTCGGCGCAGAGCATGGCGACCTTGCACGCCTCATCGGCGGATTCCGCTCTCAGCGCATGGTCGACCGTGACGGCGGAAAGCCGCAAACGGTCCTTACCCACTCCCGCCGTTGCCTCATGCAATGCCAGCAACAGGCCGGTGGAATCACTGCCGCCGGAGATTGCGACGAGGATATGGGCGGGGTTTTGTAGATTTCCGACAAAAAACTGTGCCGCCGCGAGCGGCGCAACTGTCTTTTCATTCGGAGTGCGGGCATCAACCGGCATGGAAATACCCGCCATGGCAGGGGAAAATCAGCAGCTCAGCCGTTTCTGTTCGCTGGCGACCTTGGTCAGCACGGTCTTCGAAGCATTGGGATAGCGCTTCGGCACCTCGCGCAGCGTGGCGCAGGCGGTTTCAGTATTGTCGAGAGCGGCAAGTGACATGCCGAGCTTCATCAGCATTTCCGGCGCTTTCGGAGACTTGCCATAGGCCTGATGGCCGTTCAGGAAGGTCTTGGCGGCCTCGTTGAACTTGCCCTGGGAATATTGCGCCTCGCCCAGCCAGAAGCTCGCATCGGCGGCCTTGGTGCCTTTGGGGTAACCCTGCAGATATTGCTGGAAACCCTGTTCCGCCAGCTTGTAGTCACCGGAAAGGACATGGCCGTAGGCGGCCTGATAGATGTCGCCTTCGCTGGTCAGCGCCGCCGTGTTGACAGGATCGGTCTTGCGGGCGCTGTTGCCGGTGGTCACACCGGGAAGGTTGCCGGAGGAATTACTGGCGCCGGAATTGAGCGTGCCGCCAATCGGCATTCCCTTGGAATCAAGCTCGATCGAGCCGAGCGTTGTCTCTCCCGGTGCGCCTGTCGGAGCACTGGAGGGAGCAGAGGGAGAAACGGAAGCGCCACCCTCGGGTGGCGTTTCGATGATCGTTGCAACGTCGTCGGTCGGCGGCGAGGCCGGATTGACCGGACTGGCTTCCGCCTTCTTTTTCGGTGCAGCGGTCGGGCTTGCACCCTTGCCGCCGGCATTGCCGCCTTCCAGTTCCTGGAAGCGGAACTCGTTGTCTTCCTGCGCCTTGCGGATCGTTTCCTGCATCTGCAGAAGCTGGAAGCTCATTTCTTCGATACGGCCATTGAGCTGCCGGATCTGTTCTTCAAGCTGCTGAACCCTATAGGCTTCATTGGCCTGAACCCGGACGACCGGGAGCTGCTGTTGAGAGTTGATCGTGCCGAAGCTACCCCCCGCACCGAACAGCGGACCCGAAACGGCTGCGCCGCTCAAGCCGGTGCAGGCTGCAAGCCCCAGCATTCCCGCCACGACAAGTTTCTTCATCTCATTCGTCCTGCCTTAACTGATTTGCACCGGAATGGCGCAAGCCGGATTTTTTCCATATCAACCGAAAAAGCAACTTAACTTCGGCCAAACTATGAAAAAAACAAAAGGCGGCCCGAAGACCGCCTCCCATTCAAGATCACAATAACGTCAGGCAATCACATGCCCGCGCCACCGAGAACCGTCACGGCGCGGCGGTTCTGCGACCAGCAGGAAATGTCGTCGCAAACCGCGACCGGCTTTTCCTTGCCGTAGGAGATCGTCTTCATGCGGTTTGCCGGAACGCCCTGGGAAGCCAGGAAGTCGCGGGTTGCAGCCGCACGACGGGCGCCGAGCGCAAGGTTGTATTCACGCGTACCGCGTTCGTCGGCATGGCCTTCAACGGTGATGGCGTAGTTCGGATAACGGGCGAGCCACTGGGCCTGGCGCTGCAGGGTCTGCTGGGCGTCGGCGCGGATCGAGGTGGAGTCAGTGTCGAAGAAGATGCGGTCGCCGACGTTGACCGTGAAGTCCTGCTGGGAGCCCGGCGTTGCGGAGCCCGCGCCACCAAGGCCGAGTTCACCGGCGCTGTTCGGCATGTTCTTCTTGTTCGCGCAGCCTGCGAGAGCAAGCGCGAGCGTCATGGCGATGACAGCCGGGTTACGGGCCAGTTTCTGCATGGGGCTGAGTGCCGAAGTGTGTGTACGGCTCATCGCCGGTCTCTCCTTAGGATTTCAATAACGTTTCCGGACACTAACTGATCGCGGTTAATAGCCGGCAAACGCTTATGGTTAACAGAAAGGAAATGTCCCAGTTTTTTTGCTCCCTCACAACACTTTGCGGCAAGAAAGAGGCACACTTCCCCATGGTATCAAGTAAAACACATGATGGCGCCGGTTCATGCCGGCGCCATCATGACAGTCATATCAGTCCAGAAGCGGCGACCATGCCGGATCCGAAGCGAAGGTCGGCGTCTTGATGAGCTGTTCGTTATAGCCCGTCAGGTCGATCGAATAGAGCTGCGGACCACCGGCACCGGCGTTCTGGCGGAAGAACATCAGCACGCGGCCGTTCGGCGCCCAGGTCGGGCCTTCATTGTGGAACCCGCTGGTCAGAATGCGCTCGCCCGAACCGTCGGTCTTCATCACGCCGATCGAGAACTTGCCGCCCGACTGCTTGGTGAAGGCGATCAGATCGCCGCGCGGGGACCAGACCGGCGTGGAATAGGAACCATCACCGAAGGAGACGCGCTGCTGGCCGGAACCATCGGCATTCATGACGTAGATCTGCTGGCGGCCGCCGCGGTCGCTTTCGAAGGCGACACGCTGACCATCAGGCGAATAGGACGGCGCCGTATCGATCGCCGACGTATTGGTCAGCCGCGTCGTGGTGCGCGAGCGCAGGTCCATGGTGTAGATATTGGCATTGCCATCCTGCTGCAGGCTCATGATGACCTTCTGGCCATCAGGAGAGAAGCGCGGCGAGAACGTCATGCCGGGGAAGTTGCCGACCACTTCGCGCTGCCCGGTTTCCAGCTGCAGCAGGTAAACGCGCGGCTGCTGGCCTTCGAAGGACATGTAGGTCACTTCCTGACGGTTCGGCGAAAAACGCGGCGTCAGGACGATGTCGTTCGAGTTGGTAAGATTGCGGACGTTGAAGCCGTCCTGATCCATGATCGAGAGCTGGCGCTTGCGGGCGGTTTTCGGGCCGCTTTCGGAGACGAAAACGACGCGGGTGTCGAAGTAACCCTTTTCACCGGTGACACGCTCATAGATCGCGTCGGCGATGATGTGGGCGACACGGCGCCAGTTTTCCGGCTGCGTGAAGAACTGCTGGCCGGTCATCTGCTGGCCTGCGAAAGTATCCCACAGGCGGAACTCGGCGCGCAGGCGGCCATCGCTTTCACGCGTGACACGGCCGGTCACGAGCGCCTGGGCGTTGATGACCTTCCAGTCCTCGAAACGCGGCTGCTGATCCGGATTGCTGATCTTTTCGATGAAGGCGTTCTTGTTGACCGGCGCGAAGAGGCCGGAACGCTGCAGGTCGGCGGCGATGACCGCGGAAACCTGCGCACCGATACCATCGCTCGACATGAAGTCGGTGATGGCGATAGGCAGCGGCTCGACATTGCCCTTGTTGATGTTGATTTCCACCCGCGCAAAAGCCGGTGCGGAGAAAACCGACATGAGGGCCGCGACAGCGAGCACCAGCCGGATCGGCGAAAATATCTTCATGTTGCCAGGCCTTTCAGCATTCATAGCAATTCACTGGGATCGAAGTTCACGACGACTTCGTTCCATGCGTCATATTTGTCGGCAGGAAGGTTCGTGAACGGAGCAGAACGCATGATGGCGCGATAGGCTCCGCCGGAAAGAGCACGGCGCGTTCCTTCCGAACCGCCGGTTGCCTCGATCTCGGGCCGACCGATGATGGTTCCATCACGGTCAAGCTTCATGGTGACCCGGACGCGAACGTCCGAGGCATCCGCCATGCCGGGAATGATCTGCCAGTTTTTCTGGATTGCGCCGCGCAGCGCATCCATTTCCGTCTGGCTGAGTGTAGAGCCGCCGGTCGATTTCTTGCCGCCAAGGGCTGCCTGCTGGGTGGAGCGCTTGGCGCCGCCGCCGGAAGGCGCCTGCTTGTTCAAAAGCGCTGCAACATCGTCAGCGTTGAAATCGCTTTCCTTCGAAGAGGCGGATTTTGCAGTCTCCTGCTTCTTCTCACCCGGCTTCTTGTCGGAAGGCTTATCGGTGGATTTCGCCTGATCCGGCTTGGTCTCGGCCGGTTTTTCCGTGGGCTTCTGCTCGGCGGGTTTGGTCTCGGCCTGCTTCGGCTCCTCCGGCTTCGGCGGCTCCGGGCGGGAATTCGGACGCGGCACGTTCTGCGGTACGGGAATTTCGGCCGGCTCCTGCGTTGCGGGCGGCGGCTCTTCGGCCTTGGTTTCCTGCGGCGGCGGTTCCGTCTTCGGCTGCGGCGCGATTTCAGGCTTGGTCTGCGGCAAGGCGGCCATTTCCTGCGGCTTGGGAGCCGAGGTTTCTTCCTTGACGATTTCCTTCACCTCGTTCGCCTTGGTATCGACGACCGGCTGCGGCTTCTCCTGCTTGGGCGGAGCCGCCGCGCTAATATTGTCGTTAGGCTTGGTGGTAGGCGTCGGGGGCGCGTCAAGATCGGCCGTGTTGTTGCCGACATTCTGGGCGTTCTCGATGATGTCAGGACGTGTGGTCGGAACAGGAGCGGACTTTTCGGCCTTCGGTGCCTTCTTGTCACCCTGCTGGATCTGGGTCAATTCCTCGATCGGCACCAGCTCGACAGGCAGGGCCTCGGCCTGCGACACGTCAAGCGGTTCCGGCGAGCCCAGGGAAACGAGGGCGAAAGCCAGAAGCGACGCGTGCACGATCGCGGATGTGGTAAGGCTGCCCTTCATCGTTTTACGTCAATTGTCCTGTTTCTGCTGGGTCACAAGGCCGATATTCTTGAAGCCCGCCGCCTGGATACGCGCCATCACGTCGGCAACGACGCCATAGGCGGCAACGGAATCCGCACGCACGAAGATGCGTTCGTTATAACCAGTCGTGGCGATCGCCTGCAGCTTGTCGGCCACTTCGGCCGCCTGAATTTCCGTTTCCTGCAGATGGATCTGGCCATTGGCATTAACGGAAATGGTGATCGGCTGCGTGTCCGAGTTCAACGCATTGGCGGAGGTCTGCGGCAAGTCGATCGGCACGCCGACAGTCATCATCGGCGCCGCCACCATGAAGATGATGAGCAGCACGAGCATGACGTCGACCAGCGGCGTGACGTTGATCTCGCTGATCGCGCCGCCTTTGCGTCGTCCGCCGCGCCCACCCCGGCGTCCACCGGAACCGCCGCCGCTGCCACCTGCTGACATACCCATATCATCTACTCCATTTTGCCTTGCGGCAAATTACTGCACAGCATGCACATCGTGCGGCCGCTTACTGGGCGGCCTGCCGCGTCTGAAGTTTTTCATCGATCTGGCGCGACAGGATCGCGGAGAACTCGTCGGCAAAACCTTCCATGCGGGCGGAAAGCTTGTGCGCGTCGGCCGTGAACTTGTTGTAGGCGATAACCGCCGGAATAGCCGCGACAAGGCCGATGGCCGTTGCCAGAAGCGCTTCAGCGATACCCGGCGCCACGACCGCAAGGTTGGTGGACTTCGAACCGGCAATCGCCTGGAACGAGGTCATGATACCAACAACCGTACCGAAGAGACCGATGAAGGGACCAGCCGAACCGATGGTGGCGAGCGAACCGAGGCGCGCCTCGTATTGTTCGCCTTCACGCGCGATCGTCACATCCATCGCCCGGTCGATACGCATTTGCAGACCAATGGGCGAACGCGCGCCGCGCTCGAATGATTTCTTCCATTCCCGCATGGCGGAAACGAAAATTGCCGCAAGACCGCCATTCTGGCGTTCCGCCAGCGTGCGATAAAGCTCCTCGAGCGACTGGCCCGACCAGAAGACCTGTTCGAACTGGTCGAACTGGCGCTTTGCCTTGCCGAAGCTCACATATTTGTCGAAGACGATCGCCCACGTCCAGACCGAGGCGGCGATAAGTCCGATCATCACGAGCTTCACGATGAGGCCCGCCTGCATAAACAGCGCCCAGAGACTTACATCGTGCGTCGCCGCTGCCAAACCTGCCTGTTCCATAAATATCCAATCCCCGAATCCAAACGCCCGGTACGGGACCGGGCGATTCAAACGCGTGTTAACGCTCGAAGTCCTGCAGCCGCAGCCGCCAACCCCTTAGCCATACCCCGATACTTGCCAGTAAGCCTTACTTGCCAATAAATTTGGTGAAAGGAAGGCGTGCGCCGCACAAATGCCAGTTGCTAAAGTAAGACACCATTATGGTTAAAGGAGTGTTACAGCCGAGCCACGCCGGATGGATTTACTGGACGGAGCCGTCAATTACTTCAGGAATTTTTCGGCAACCGCCTCCGGAAGACGCCTCGGGCGGCCATTGGCATTGATGACGGCGATGATGACCTTGGCCGCGACCAGCAGGGTTTCGCCCCGCCGGATTTCCTGATTGAGCACCATTTTCGCGCCGCCGGCCTTTTCGGTGATGGTCGTGATCGTCAACACGTCATCCATCCGCGCCGGGCTTTTGAAATCGATCTCCATGCGATGCACGACAAAGACCAGCCCCTCCTCATCGGCGGTCAAAAGCGTGCTTTGTTCGCAGCCGAGGCAACGCAGGTAATCGGTGCGGCCGCGCTCGAGAAAATGCAGATAACGGGCGTGATAAACGAGGCCGGAGAAATCCGTATCCTCATAATAGACCCGTTGCGTCAGGCGGTGGCCATGTTCGATCAGTTCACCCGAAAGCGAAACCACAAGCTCGCTCATACTATCTCCTTGAGAATTTCGGCAGCATCGGAACGACCTTCGCGGATGATAAGATGCTCATGCCGTTGAGGCAGCGCCTCGATACGCTCCGCGATGAAACGGGGCCTCAGATCGCTCTTCAAAAGCGCTGATGGCTGCGTGGGCAGCCAGCGGAACTCCACCTCGACGCCATCCAGCACCCGATGCACGATATCGCTTTCATGGAACGGCAGAGGCTGGCGAAGCGAAATAAGATAATAAAATCCCAGTTCATGCGCCGCATAATCGTCATAGGCGAAAAAATTTTCGGCCGACCAAAGGAGACGCTCGACCGAACAATCCCGGCCAAGCTCCTCGCCGATCTCGCGGATGATGGTTTCCTCGGAGCTTTCGCCGATTTCGGCACGGCCGCCGGGCAAGGCCCAGTAGCTGTCCTTCGTGCCGCGCTGGACCAGAAGATGGCCATTCTGCAAGATCAGCGCCGCAACCCGCATGCTGAAAAGCTGCGGTTTCCGGTCCAGCCGGATCATGTGGCGTTCAGGCGCAGAGATCATTTATCGTCCAGATCGCCGTCATGCCAGACGAGGTGTCGTGTGGTCTTCGGCAGGTGTTCTATTTCGTCGGCGATGAAATAGGGCGGAATATCAAGCTCCGTCAATGCCTGCCGGGTTGCCGCAACCCAGCGGAACTCCAGTTCGTTATCGCCGTCCTGAACGCGGTGAATGATGTCAGTCGGATGAAAGGCCAGCGTTTCCGGCAGGTCCATCAGGTAATAAAACCCGAGTTCGTGCCAGTCCTTGCCCTCGTAGTGGAAAAAATTCTCGACCGCCCAGAGAAGGCGTCCCACCTTGGCTTCAACGCCAAGCTCCTCGACCATTTCACGCGCCAGCGTTTCTTCGGAGCGTTCGCCCATTTCGGCACGGCCACCCGGAAAGGTCCAGAATTTTTCATGCGACGCCCGGTGCACCAGCACATGGCCATCACGAAACGCCAGTCCCGCGACACGCATCTGGAAAATGCGCTTCGGCTTGAACTTGATGCGGATGCGGGTGTCCTGCTTGGTATCGTGTGTCATGGTGCTGGCCTGCGGGCTGGAAACATCAAATCGGTTTCTGTCCACCCTAACGCATCCATCTCGTCTTTTCTCGTCTTTGCATCATCTCCCACAATGAATTCATCCAGTTGCGGCGGCTTAACCGTGGTCCCTGATAACATCGCATGCGCCTGCCCGCGATGATGCGTCTGGTGCTGGAAGAGATGGGACAGAACATCGTCACAGCGATCCCGCTGGATACGCCTGCCGCGGTGAATATTGACGTCGGCCGCAAGGCCGTCTTCGTCCAAACCATCGACAAATGCGATCAGCGCCTCGTCAAGCTCCATCTGAGCGGCTCGCAGATCCGACATGGTGGCGAAGGGCTCCTCTTCGGCAAAAGCGGCAAGGCCGAGCGTGCCGCCCTGGAGGGCATCGATATAAAACCGGTCGACGGTGTAGATGTGGTTCAGCGTCGCCCTGAGCGTGGGAAAGAAACTGACACGGGAAGCGACAAACGCCTCCTGCGAAAGCTGAAGACAGGCCTGATGCAGCCGGAAATTGGCCAGCCGGTTGTTGCGTGCAAGTTTGCGGAAAACCCGCAGCGGATCGTAAGGCATCGGCATCCCTCCCTTGACGCCGAATGATGGCGTCATTCAATCAGCGCGTTCAAGCTCCGATCTGTTTTTCATAACTTTTGCGTCGTCTTCCTGTTCGATTAGCGAACGGCTCAGAAAAGCTCAGGCCGATGCCCAAGATCGACGACCACGATTTCCGGCGGAACGCCAAATCGGACGGGCGCGATGGAGCAACCAAGGCCGCCCGAGATAATCAAGTTGCGATCATCCTCGACCACATGGCCGTAGGCATAGCGATTGCCGTAGCGCGACGGTACCACAGGCGAACGTCCCAAAAACCGTATTTGTCCGCCATGGGTATGCCCGGACAACGTCAAGGCCACACGCGGCGGCACCTTGGGAAAGATATCCGGTTCATGCGCCATAAGGATCACCGGCGCCTCGTCTGTCACCTGCGCGAGCGTGCCGTCGAGATCATCTAGACCGCGCATACTTCGGCGATCCCATTTTTTGCCCGGCAACAACGCAAGCTGGTCCTCCAGTCCTGCGATCCAGAAACCTTGACCATTCTTCTCCAGCCGCAAGACGCGATTGCCGTAGACGGCAATGCCAACATCGGCAAGCGCCTTGTGACCGAATGTTTCACCGCCACCGGCCTTCTGTGCCGACCGGTCTTCCCACCAGTCATGATTACCCATGATCGCGTGAACACCGAGGGGTGCCCTTAATACCGCAAGAGCCTTCGACCAATCTCTCGAATGGACATAGCGCGTCACGAGATTCATGCCAGCGGTATAGTCACCGAGCAGCAGCATTACGTCACCGTCGAGACTGTTGGCATGATTGCAGATCGCGGCAATCCGGGCGGCCGACATCCATGGCTCGCAGGCGTGAATATCGGCAAGCACCACCAGCCGCAGTTTGAGACCCGACGGCCAGCCGGGCGGGATCAGCGCATAGCGGGTCACGTTAAGCCGAAGGAGTGGTTCGAAGCCGAAAGCATAAGAACCGAGCGCCATGGCACCCGCAAAGCCACCCCCAAGAACCTTCAGAAAGGCACGGCGGGAAATCAATCAATCTTCCTCCAGCGTCAGCCGGAACTGCGCCGCCTCGAGATCCTTGGGCGGCTGCATGCCCAGATGTTTCCAGGCTGTGCCCGTCAAAATGCGCCCGCGCGGTGTGCGCTGGATGAAACCCTGCTGGATCATATAGGGCTCGATGATATCCTCGATCGCATCGCGCGGCTCCGAGAGGCCGGCGGCGATGGTTTCGATGCCGACCGGGCCGCCGCCAAAATTGACGGCGATCATGGTCAGATAACGCATGTCGAGCTGGTCGAGGCCCATTTTGTCGACAAGCAGCCGCGTCAAAGCCTCGTCGGCGATCTCGCGGGTAACGGCCTCCGCCCGCGCCACCTCGGCGAAATCGCGCACACGGCGCAACAGCCGCCCGGCGATGCGCGGCGTGCCACGCGCCCGCCTTGCCACCTCGCGCGCGCCCTCATCGGTCATATTCAGCCCCATCAGTCGCGCGCCGCGCCGGACGATCAGTTCCAGCTCGTCAACTGTATAGAAAGCCAACCGGACGGGAATGCCGAAACGATCGCGCAGCGGCGTCGTCAAGAGGCCGAGGCGGGTGGTGGCGGCAACGAGGGTGAATTTGGAAAGATCGATCTTCACCGAGCGCGCCGCCGGCCCCTCGCCGATGATGAGATCGAGCTGGAAATCCTCCATGGCAGGATAAAGGATTTCTTCCACCGCAGGATTGAGGCGGTGAATTTCATCGATGAAGAGCACATCGCGTTCTTCCAGATTGGTGAGAAGTGCGGCGAGATCACCCGCCTTGGCGATGACAGGCCCCGAGGTGGATTTGAAATTGACGCCAAGTTCCTTGGCCATGATCTGCGCCAGCGTGGTCTTGCCGAGGCCGGGCGGGCCGACGAACAGCACATGATCCAGCGCCTCGCCACGGTTCTTGGCGGCCTCGATGAACACCTTGAGATTGGCACGGGCCTCCGCCTGGCCGGTAAAATCATCCAGCGACTGCGGGCGCAGCGTGGTGTCGATATCCTCGCCACGCTTTTCCGGGGTAATCAGTCTCTCCGCATCGCTCATTCAGGGCATTCCATTGTTCTAACCGAATTCATCAGGTGGTCACCGCCCCTATATCACGACTATCGCATCAACGCGCTTCACGAAATTCAGGATAACCGGGGCTCCACGTCCGCATGCCAGGCGGCCTTACCGCGAAAGCTCCTTCAGCCCGAGGCGGATAAGCTTGGCGCTGTCACCGCCCTCCCCGCCATTCTTCAGCGCGGCAGCAACCGCATTGGCGGCCTGGTCGCGCGAATAGCCGAGATTGGTGAGCGCGGAAACGGCATCCGCCACCGGCGCGGATGCAACGCCTTCACCAAGCTCCTGCTTGAGCCCGATCGAGGCGGAAGCCTCTCCCGCAAAGGCAGGCGCCTTGTTGCGAAGCTCGGTCACAAGACGCACCGCCACCTTCGGCCCAACGCCTGGCGCACGCGAAATCATCACCTTGTCTTGAAGCGCGATGGCATTGGCGAGTTCGGAGGGCGAAAGCGTGGAAAGGACGGCCAAGGCCACTTTCGAACCCACGCCCTGCACGCTCTGCAGCAGGTTGAACCATTCCCGCTCCAATGCCGAAAGAAAACCGAAGAGCTTCAGCTGGTCTTCACGCACATAGGTTTCGATGAACAGCACCACCGCCTCCCCGACGGAGCCGATTTTCGACAGCGTGCGCGCCGAACAATAAGCGACGTAACAGACGCCGTGCACATCCACCAGCACATAGTCCGCGCCGATTTCCTCGATGCTGCCCTTCAGTTTTCCGATCATGATGCCGCCCGCTGCAATGAGACTTTAAATATTCAACCGGCCGCCAAAAGCCGCGCCATCCTGTCGCCGCCGCGATTATGCGCGTGGCAGATTGCGATGGCGAGAGCGTCCGCCGCATCGTTACCCTTGAATTCGGCCTTCGGCATCAGGATTTTCAGCATCATGTGAATTTGCTGCTTTTCGCCGTGCCCGACGCCGATGACGGCTTTTTTCACCGCATTCGGCGCATATTCAAACACCGGCAGTCCTGCCCGCGCCGGAACCAGCATGGCGATGCCGCGCGCCTGACCAAGTTTCAATGTTGCAACCGCATCCTTGTTCACGAAAGTCTGCTCCACCGCCGCCTCGTCGGGCTGGTAGCTGTGCACGACGTCAGCCAGCCCGTCATGCAGCTGGCACAGCCGGGAGGCGAGATCCATATCGCCATCCGAGGTCACGGTACCGGAGGCGACAAACCGCAGGCTGTTGCCAAGGGTGTCGATGACACCCCATCCGGTGCGCCGCAATCCGGGGTCAATGCCGATGATTCGAATCGTCTTTTGCATGAGGCACCTTATCTTTCCGGCTGCGACCCTGCCAGCGATAAGTGAACAAAACGACAACATTGATCAAATTTGCAGTGCAGCATTTACCTCTGCTTAAACCGCGTACCGCATTGTTCTCCACAAAATCAAAAAAGGGGAGCTGCGGACATGATGATCCGCAGCACAATATGTTCGCCATATCAGCCGTCCAATGGCGCCATCCATCCATGCATGGCGCGGGAACTGATCCGGCATTGAGGGCTGCATCGGCCATGCTGAACCGTTTTCATTCCATATCCACCAAAGTGCTCGCGATTTTCCTGGCGCTGATGGCGATCTCGACCGGGGCTCTGACACTTCTCGGCTATCAAAGCAGCAGCGGCGTTCTTGAGGAGCAGGCGTCGAGATCCATGGAGAGCATTCTGGTTTTCCGCGGCGATATGCTTCAGGAACGCCTAGAGCAGCTGAAAACGCAGGCGGATTCCATTGCCAAGATCGAATCCCTGCAGATGGCTGTTGTCTCCATGCGCAGCGGCTGGGCCACCGTGCAGAAAAACTCCGGCGACGCAAAGGCAGAACTGCAGCGCGTCTTCGTCAAGGAAAACCCCTTCGGCGAAAAGGAAAAGCTGATCAAGCCGGAAAGCCCCAGCGGCTTTTATTACTCCACCCATGAGAAGACCCAGACGGATATAGGCGCTTATATCAAGGGAACGCCGTTCAGCGACGTTCTCTTCATCGATCCCGCCGGTACGGTCTATTATTCCTATCTGAAGGGACCGGCCTTCGGGGAAACCGTCAAAGGCGGCGCCTGGGCGGAAAGCGGCCTTGGCACGGCCTTCGCCCGCGGCGCGGCGAACGCCGAAAAGGCGGTCAACGACGTGGCGCAGACCAGTTTCTCCGGCCTGCGGATTGATGCTGCGACGAAAGAGGCCGGTATTTATTTCGGCGTTCCGGTTGTCAAATTCGGCGCGTTCAAGGGCATCGTCCTCTTCCAGGTCAAGGAAGGCGTTTTCAGTCAGATTCTGACGAAAGGCATCGCGGCGGGCAGTTCGGAACAATCCGCGATCATATCAGCCGATGGCAAGGTTATCGGTGTTGAGGGCGACAGGCTGATCAGCCTTGACCCGGCCATCTACGATTTCCACGGCGAGGCCCTGAACGCGGCGGGCATGACCATTGCCAAGATCGACCGCGCGGATGGCGAAGCCAATGCCTATGCCCGCCCCTTCTCTTTCGCCGACGAAAAATATCTCGCGGTGGAAAGCATGCTGCGCAGCGAGTTGAACGCCGGCTCCATCTCGATTGCCGGCACGCTTGCCGTGATCGGCCTTTGCGTTCTGGCCGCCATGTGTGCAGCGACGGCCTTTTTCGCGCGGCGTCTCTTCGCCCCGCTGGAAAAGCTTGCCGGACTGACCGGCGAAGTGGCCGCAGGCCGTCTCGATGCGGAAATCGGCAATCAGGATCGAAAGGACGAGATCGGCCGCATGGCGCGTGCGCTCGGCAGTTTCCGTGAAAAACTTATCCTGCAGCGGGACATGGAAGAGACCGCATCACGCACACGGGAAGAAGCCGAAACAGCCCGGCGCGCGCATCTTGCGGAACGGGAGGCCGAGGCAGGCACCCTGCAAATGGTCGTGCAATCTCTGGATGAGGGGCTCGACCGGCTGGCGAATGGCAACCTCGCCTATCGTATCGAGACCGCTTTCCCCGACGATCTCGAAAGCCTGCGCCATAACTTCAACACGGCGCTTGCCCGGCTCAGCGAAACCATGCAGGCCATCGGCGGCAATTCCGCCGCCATTCGTGGCGGTTCCGAGGAAATGCGGGTGGGGGCCGACCAGCTCGCCGAACGTACCGAACGGCAGGCAGCCTCCATCACCGAAACGGCAAGCGCCATCAAGGCGATCACCGAAGCCGTCCGCGACCAGATCGAACGCGCCGAACAGGCAACGCGGATCGCCCGCGACGCCAGCACGGAGGCAACGGCATCCAGCCGCGTCATGGAGCAGACAATCGCCGCCATGGAGGCGATCCAGACCTCATCACGCCAGATCAACCAGATCATCGGCGTCATCGACGAAATCGCCTTCCAGACCAACCTTCTGGCGCTGAATGCCGGCGTGGAGGCGGCGCGAGCAGGCGACGCAGGCAAGGGTTTTGCGGTCGTGGCCCAGGAAGTGCGCGAACTGGCGCAGCGCTCGGCCGCCGCCGCAAAGGAAATCACCAGCCTGCTGAAGCGCTCCACCGACGAGGTTTCCTCGGGCGTGGTGCTGGTGGAAAAGGCAGGTGCTTCGCTGACCGGCATCGGCAAACACGTGCAGACCATCAGCACGCGTATCGAAGAGATCATGGAGTCTACCCGCGAGGAGGCGCACACGCTTTCGGAAATCAACAGTACCGTCTCCAGCCTCGACACCATGACCCAGCAGAACGCCGCCATGGTGGAAGAGACGACGGCCGCCATTCACAATCTCGCTTCCGAAGCGGGTGAAATGGACGGCAGGCTCGGACAGTTCGTATTGGCTCCGGAGAACGAGGCCGCGGGGCATCGCGAGGACAGGCAATTCAGGCGGATGGGTTGAGACAGGCCAGCCGGCAAAATACCGGGGCCTCTTCGGAGGCCCCAATTTTTTTGAACCATCCTTCAATTCTGCGCGACTTCACTGGTAAATCGGGACACGCGCCTTACATCCGCAGCAAAGATTTAAATTTCGCAGGAGCGTCGGATGATACCCTTTTCCATTCTCGACCTTTCGCCGATCGGCGAAGGCGAGAGCGTCAGTGAGGCGCTCGAAAATTCCCGCCGAATGGCGATCAAGGCCGAAGAACACGGCTATAACCGCATCTGGCTGGCGGAACACCACGGCATGCCCGGCATTGCCAGCGCGGCAACGTCGCTCGTCATCGCCCATGTGGGCGCGGCCACGAAACATATTCGCGTCGGTTCCGGCGGCATCATGTTGCCCAACCATTCCCCGCTCGTTATCGCCGAGCAGTTCGGCACGCTTGCAGCGCTCCTTCCCGGCCGCGTTGATCTCGGTCTAGGCCGCGCTCCGGGAACTGATATGCGCACAGCGCGAGCCCTGCGCCGCAATCTCGATGCCGGCGCGGAAAACTTCCCGCACGATATCGTCGAACTCCAGCGTTATCTTGGTCCGCCGCAGCCGGATCAGGCAATACTTGCCGTACCGGGCATGAATTCCAACGTGCCGCTATGGCTGCTCGGCTCCAGCACCTACAGCGCGCATCTCGCCGCAGCGCTCGGCCTGCCCTATTCCTTCGCTTCGCATTTCGCGCCCGATATGCTGATGGAAGCGATCCATATCTATCGCGAGCGCTTCCAGCCCTCTGAAGTGCTGGACAAGCCCTATGTGATGGTGGGTGTAATGGGTGTCGGCGCAGATACGGACGAGGAGGCGCAGCATCTCTTCACCTCGTCGCAGCAGCAATTTGTCAACCTGCGCCGCAATGTGCGCACGCAGTTTCCGAAACCGGTTCACAGCATGGACGATTACTGGAACGAGATGGAGCGGTTCTCTGTCGAACACACGCTGCGTTTCGCGGCCGTCGGCTCGCCTGAGACGATCGAACGCCATCTCGATGGCTTCCTGGCGGAAACGCAGGCGGACGAGCTGATTGTCTCGATGCCGATCCATGACATCGAAAAGCGGCTGCGGTCGGTCGAGATTTTTGCCGACGTGCGAACCTCCATAAAGAAGGCCGCGTAAACAAAAGGCCCCGGAGCGGATCGCTGCCGGGGCTTTTTTGAAACATGAAACGTCAGGCGGAAAGCTTGGCGAGAATTTCTTCGGAAACCTCGAAGTTGGAATAGACGCTCTGCACGTCGTCATCGTCTTCGAGATTGTCGATGAGCTTCATCAGCGACTGCGCCTTTTCTTCATCCACCGGCACCGTATTCTGCGGCTTCCAGATGGCCTTGACGCTTTCGGCTTCGCCGAGCACGCCTTCCAGCGCCTTGGAAACCTCGTTCATCGCTTCGAAACCGCAGATGATGGTGTGGCCGTCTTCGGAAGATTCGACATCGTCAGCGCCCGCTTCGATGGCCGCTTCCATGACCTTGTCGGCGTCGCCCACTTCCGCCTTGTAGGTGATTTCGCCTACGCGGTCGAAAGAGAAGGAGACCGAGCCGGTTTCGCCGAGTGCACCACCAGCCTTGGTGAAGATGGAGCGTACGTTTGAGGCGGTGCGGTTGCGGTTGTCGGTCAGGGCCTCGACGACGACGGCGACGCCACCCGGGCCGTAACCCTCGTAACGGACCTCATCGTAGTTTTCGCTGTCTGCACCGGAAGCTTTCTTGATGGCGCGCTCAATATTGTCCTTCGGCATGGACTGGGCCTTGGCGTTCTGGATCGCCAGACGCAGGCGCGCGTTCATGTTCGGGTCGGGCATGCCCGCCTTTGCCGCAACGGTGATTTCGCGCGCAAGCTTGGAAAACATTTTGGACCGTACGGAGTCCTGCTTGCCCTTGCGGTGCATGATGTTCTTGAACTGTGAATGACCAGCCATGGAAAACCTGATTGTCTTAATTTGGAGATTGCGGGCCTTATAAGTGCGATACGCCCGCCGTTCAACCCCGCAAGCGCTTTCTCTTGCCGCAACAACAGAAGGAACTGATTTATCCGCTCTTCGTTCTGCTCATGAACGCGACGGAAGGGCACATGATTTCTCTTCATCGCAGCATCAGACCGGAAGGAGAAAACAAATGGTCAGCCTGACTGAAGCAAGAGAAGCCCCGGCCCGTCAGCTCTGGGACGAGATCAACTCCGTCCACGCCGGCATGCTCGGTCTTGAAGGCCTGCATAATCACATGCAGCCCATGGCGCCTCACGCTGATCCCAAGACCAACACGATCTGGTTCTTCTCCAAAAAAGACACCGATCTGGTGAAGTCGCTGAAATCCGGTTCCCGGGCGCATTTCTGCGTGGTGGGGAAGGACCATGACTACCATGCCTGCCTTTCAGGCATTCTTGAAGTGCGCGACGACAAAACCAAGATCGAGGAATATTGGAATTCCGTCACGGCCGCCTGGTATGAACATGGCAAGAGCGATCCACAGCTGACAATGCTGGCGTTGCATGTCGACGATGCCGATATCTGGGCTTCGACGGACAGCACGCTTAAATTCGGCTGGGAAATCGCCAAGGCGAACATGTCGGATGACAAGACGCCAGATGTCGGCGTTCGCCAGCATCTCAACTTTGCCTGATCCAACATCTCCTACGGCCTTTCCTCGCCACCGCCATGTTACATGCCTTTCGGCACGAGTATCTGCGGCTGGCGGGGAAGATTTCTCATCGAAACCCGGATCACCGGGTCGGTCGCATAGGCAATGCGAAAACTTTCGCCAAACATTGTCAGAAACTGCTCCAGCGGCGGGCCGGTACGGTGCATCGGCAGGATCAGCGCCGAGCGCAGGCGCTTGACCACCCGGCTCATGCTGTCAGCGCCCATGGTCAAGCCGCCATCCACCGGCACCATCAGCACATCCAGACGGCCGATCTCGGCATAATGCGTATCCGTCAACTCATGATGTAGATGGCCGAGGTGACCGATACACAGGCCCGCAACCTCGAAGATGAAGATGGAATTGCCATTTTCCTGAAAGGATTCATAATCGCCCCAGCGGTTGCGGATATCGGTTGCGACATTGCGAATATAGACATCGCCTACCAGAACCTTGTGTTCGGCCTTTTCTCCCGGCGTATTGCTCCAGCCATGCAGCACATATTGAATGGCAGGGTCCGGACTAAGGGTGAAGTGGGTCGAATGCGCCCGGTTCATCGTTACTACCGTCGGCATGACCGGCGGGCGATAGACGCCGTTATAGTCCGTGGCGATCGTTACCCCGCCTGGGCTTTCGATCAGATATGTGGAATGGCCGATGAAGCTGATCTTCACCTCTTCCTTCGCCGCCGCCTGAGCCAGCTGAACACCCGGCGGACTGAAGCTCGCAAACATGACGCCGGGAATGTTGCTGGCGATCGCCTGGCATTGACTGACGGGCGGGCGGCTTTCCGTCTGGGAGAAGGCCGCTCCCGATGAGGCGATCAACCCCGATATTGCAAGCATTAGCACGCGCAGCATCATGCCACTCCCTGAACTTGCGAAGGTTGGGAGGATGAGGCAGGTTTTGCGGAGCGTCCAGTTACAAGAGTGCCGGAAGGCTCACACTCTCGTCATTGTGAACGCTTCAGGGAGAGATTACGCCCAGAAGGAGGGCAGGGTTTCCGAGAGCCGGGGACCGATGCGCAGCGGCGCAATCTTTTCTGCAAGCCCGGTGCGGTCGGAGATTTCGACGCCGACGCCGCAGATCGTCGCCGGTCCGCTGGCAGCCTCAAAACGGCCCTTCGGCATCTTGGAAATGAAGCGGTTGATCGGCTCTTCCTTTTCCATTCCGAGCGAACTGTCATAATCGCCGCACATGCCGGCATCCGACATATAGGCCGTGCCGCCATTAAGGATCTGCGCATCCGCCGTCGGGACATGGGTGTGGGTGCCGACAACGAAACTCGCGCGGCCATCCACAAAATGGCCGAAACACTGTTTTTCACTCGTCGCTTCCGCATGGAAATCGAAGATGATGGCGTCGGCCTGTTCCTTCAGCGGGCAGGCGGCAAGAATATTTTCCGCAGACTTGAAGGGATCGTCCAGTTCCGGATGCATGAAGACCCGCCCCATGATGTTGGCGACCAATATGCGTGCGCCGTTGCGGGCATAAAAAAGGCCCGAGCCCTTGCCCGGCGTACCGTCAGGATAATTGGCGGGCCGCAGGAACTGGTCATGGCGCTCGCAGAAGGAAACCGCTTCCTTCTGGTCCCAGACATGGTTGCCGGTCGTGACAACATCGGCGCCGGCATTGATGGTCTCGAGATAGATATCTTCGGTGATGCCGAAGCCGCCGGCGGCGTTTTCACCGTTTACGATCACAAAATCGAGCTTCAGATCGGAAATCAGCCCCGGCAATCGTTCCCAGACAGCAGTGCGTCCGGTCTTGCCAACCATATCTCCGAGAAAAAGAAGCCTCATTCACCCGCCCCGATCTTGCGCATGTTTCTATATTTCGTCCCCTCTAGCGGGTAATCCATCTTTTAAAAAGTGCTAAAGCGCCTTTTGCCCACTATCGGAGATCGACAACGGAGCGGAAAACCAGCGCAGGCCACTTTCCGTCAGAATGGCGTGAAGCGACACATCATGCGGCTCCGCCGGTACGAATGGCACTTCCTGACAATCAAAGGCGACGCCGATGAGAACTGGCTGTTTGCCCCTCGCGTGTAACCGCGCAATGGCGCGGTCATAATGGCCCGCGCCATAACCGACCCGCTGCCCTCGCCCATCGAAGACCGAGAGAGGCACGAGCAGAATATCCGGATCGACAACCTCCGCATCCTCGCCCGGGCCAGTCGTGCCGAAGCCGGTTTTCACCAGCGGCGTATCCGCCTCGAAGCGACGGAAGACGATGGTTTCACGATCCAGCACAACGGGAAGAACGAGACGCCCGCCCCTTGTCCGCAATGCTTCCATCAGCGGCCGTGTATCGGCCTCGGATCGGATCGGCATGAAGCCGGAAATCACGGTGCCACGCGCAAAGGCAATGTCGGAGGCGCCATGGGCCGTTATAGACTGGCTCTTCTGCTGCCGCTCCGTCAGCGTTAGCGCATCGCGCGCGGCGAGCCTTTCGCCGCGCAGCCTCGCTTTTTCGGCAACATCGCCGGGCATCAGGCAGCCCGGCTCACGAGAACCTTGTCGATGCGGTGGCCGTCGAGGTCGATGACTTCAAAACGCCAGCCGTTGCGGGTCACATGTTCGCCCAGTTCCGGCAGGCGACGGAACTCGTCCAGAACCAGACCGGCAACGGTTTCGAACTCGGCATCCTCGTCGATCTTGAAGCCCATGCGATAAGCGAACTCATCGGCGGGCATCCAGCCGGCGACGAGGAACGAACCGTCCTCGCGCTCGACTATGGCCGGCTCCTCGTCATTATCTTCCTGGAAGGCGCCGGTGATGGCCTCCAGAACGTCGCCAGAGCTGACGATACCTTCGAAATGGCCATATTCGTCGTAGACCAGTACCATGTGTACGGTGGAGCGACGCAGCGACTGGATGACGTCCACAGCGCTCGTCAGATCCGACACGACAGGAACTTCGCGCAGAAGCTCGCGAATGTTGAGCTCCTTGCCGGAGGCCAGCGCATCGAAGGCATCCTTGGCGAAAAGCACGCCGAGAATTTCATCCGAAGCGCCGTTGCGTACCGGAAGGCGCGAACGCTGCGTCTGGCGAAGCTGCTCTCGGATTTCCTCGGCGCTGTCTTCGATATCGACCACTTCGACATCACGACGCGGTGTCATCAGGCCACGCGCATTGCGGTCGGCAAGGCGCATGACGCTGGTGATCATCGCCGATTCCTCGGTCTCGATCACGCCAGCGCTATGGGCTTCGGCCAGAACCGTGCGGATTTCATCATCGGTGACCGATGCGTTGGACTCGCCGCTGTGGCCGAGAAGGGCAAGAACCGTCTTGCCCGACTTGTCGAGCAGCCATACCAGCGGCGCGCCGACCTTGGACAGCAGCATCATGGTGGGTGCGACGCGGGCGGCGACCTTTTCGGGATCGCGCAGCGCAATCTGCTTGGGCACAAGTTCGCCGACGATCAGCGACAGATAGGTAATGGCGACGACCACCGAGCCGACGCCAAGCGCATCGGCGGCACGGTCGGGAACACCCTGTTCCAGAAGCCACGCCGTAAAGCGGGCACCGAGCGTGGCACCGGAAAAAGCGCCGGAAAGGACGCCGACCAGCGTGATGCCGATCTGCACTGTGGAAAGAAAGCGTCCGGGATTTTCGGAAAGGCCGAGCGCCATGGTGGCGCCCTTGCTGCCTTGCGCGGCAAGCACCTTGAGCCTCGCCGGTCTGGAGGAGACAACGGCAAGCTCGGACATGGCAAGCACACCGTTCAATACGGTGAGCAGGACCACGATCATAATTTCAGTAAACAAGTTTAGCTCTTTGGGCTGTTGAACGGCACGTCGCGGTTTTGGCCGCAGCGCCCTTTTTTAAAGGGCATGACAGACATACCAATCCGAATAATAGGGAATTGTTCCGCCATTGCAATGACGGCAATATAAAAAAGCCGCGTCCGGCAGTTATGAAAAATCACTGTCGAATATATCAAGGATATGGTGAAGCATCGGGGTTGATCCGAAACTTCAAGCGCGATCCACGGCGACCGATGGAGATTTACGATCCTGGGTGCCTACAAAAGTAGGTGGGCGCCGTGTGTCCAGTCCCACGGGACTGGCCAGGGACAGCTCCCTTTGGATCGAGTATGGCCCCAGGGATTGTGGTTCCTGTCGGGAAGCGCAGAACGCATCCAAGATATAGGACGGATCGGGGGAAACCACCAGAGGGCACCGAGCGAAATTTTGCCGCCTCAGAACTCTTTGCGCAGTCAATGCGCCGCGGGCTTCGGCCGCGCCAGCAGTTTTTCGGTAATGCCGTTCAACCGGTCGGCCAGATCGCCGATGGCGAGCGCCACCACTTCATCCGATTTCGCCCTGTGCTCGGCCATGCCGTCACGGTTGCGGGAAAGGGATGCGACCTCTCCTTCCAGCTTCTCGATCTTGCGGTTGAGTTCGGAAAGCTCGTCCATCACCATGATGCCGGCCATGACGGTCAGGCGAAGGTCGCCTATTTCACCGAACTGGCTCTTGAGGTGCCCGACATACCGGTCGAACCTGGTTGCGAGATCGGTCAGATGGTCTTCCTGCCCTGCCTCGCACGCCATGCGATAGGCCTTGCCGTCGATCATAACTGTGACTTGCGCCATGAACCCGCTCCTATCGATCCAGCACCGCGCGGATCGTCTCCATGGCCGTTACCAGCCGGCGGGAAACCTCGCGGTTGACTTCTTCAAGACGATTGGCGCGAAATTCGGCCTGATCAAGCTCATGTGCGAGCCTTGCGCGGTCGACATGGACCCGCTTGACCTCATTATCGATCTCGCCCGTCTCCCTTTGCCGTTCGATACGCATATCGATGGCATTTTCGAGATTTGTGATGGCAGCATTCAGCTCCGTCAGCGCAGATTGTACGGTCTTCTCAGCCGACATCGTTTTTTCCAACTTGCACGCCACCGGCCGAATCGTCCGGTTTCAGGCCTTTTCAACAATCACGAGGTTATTACCCGATTTACCATCCCGTCAATCAAACCAGTGCATTGAGGCGTTTTGCTCTGTGGATGAACGAAGAGGCGGCGACACATATCGCACGGATTTTGTCAGGACACCCGATTTTCTAAACGATTTTTTCTCCCTAAGGGAACCGCAAACGCCCGTGGATTTATTGACTTGCCTGCCTCACCTGCTATGGATCAACCCGCTTTTTGGATAGTTGCGTAAAACTATCTCCTTTCACCCGGAAACAGACGGAAAAGCCATGATTTCTCGCGACAAACACAACCGGATGGCAAACGCGATCCGCTTTCTTGCCATGGATGCAGTGGAGAAGGCCAATTCAGGCCACCCCGGTCTGCCGATGGGCGCCGCTGATGTCGCCACCGTTCTTTTCACCCGTTACCTGAAATTCGATCCCAAGGCGCCGCTCTGGGCTGACCGTGACCGCTTCGTGCTGTCGGCAGGCCATGGTTCGATGCTGCTTTACTCGCTGCTCTATCTGACGGGCTACGAGGACATGACGATCGACGAGATCAAGCGTTTCCGTCAGTTCGGCTCCAAGACCGCCGGCCATCCCGAATATGGCCATGCGACCGGCATCGAAACGACGACCGGCCCGCTCGGCCAGGGCATCGCCAACGCCGTCGGCATGGCTATCGCTGAACGCAAGCTGGAAGAGGAATTCGGCTCCGACCTGCAGAGCCACTTTACCTATGTGCTTTGCGGCGACGGCTGCCTCATGGAAGGCATCAGCCACGAAGCCATCGCGCTTGCCGGCCACCTGAAGCTCAACAAGCTCGTTCTGTTCTGGGACGACAACAACATCACCATCGACGGTGAAGTTGGTCTTTCCGACAGCACCGACCAGATCGCCCGCTTCCAGGCCGTTCACTGGAACACCATCCGCGTCGATGGCCATGATCCGGATGCGATTGCTGCCGCCATCGAGGCCGCGCAGAAATCCGACCGCCCGACCTTCATCGCCTGCAAGACCGTGATCGGTTTCGGCGCGCCCAACAAGCAGGGCACCCACAAGGTACACGGCAACCCGCTCGGCGCCGAAGAAATCGCCGCTGCCCGCAAGAGCCTCAACTGGGAAGCGGAAGCTTTCGTCATTCCGGAAGATGTGCTCGATGCATGGCGTCTCGCCGGCCTGCGCTCCACCAAGACCCGCCAGGACTGGGAAGCCCGTCTCGAGGCCGCTGAAGCCGGCAAGAAGGCCGAGTTCAAGCGCCGTTTCGCCGGCGACCTGCCCGGCAATTTCGATAGCTCCATCGATGCCTTCAAGAAGAAGATCATCGAGAACAACCCGACCGTCGCCACCCGCAAGGCTTCCGAAGACTCGCTTGAAGTCATCAACGGCATCCTACCGGAAATGATCGGCGGCTCGGCTGACCTGACGCCGTCCAACAACACCAAGACCAGCCAGATGAAGTCCATCACCCCGACGGATTTCTCCGGCCGTTATCTGCATTACGGCATCCGCGAGCATGGCATGGCGGCGGCGATGAACGGCATCGCGCTCCATGGCGGCCTCATCCCCTATGCCGGCGGCTTCCTGATCTTCTCGGACTATTGCCGTCCGTCGATCCGCCTTGCCGCACTCATGGGTATCCGCGTCGTCCACGTTCTGACGCATGATTCCATCGGCGTCGGCGAAGACGGCCCGACCCACCAGCCGGTGGAGCAGATTGCAGCGCTGCGCGCCATTCCGAACCTCCTCCTTTTCCGCCCGGCGGATGAAACCGAGACGGCGGAATGCTGGCAGCTGGCGCTTGAGCAGAAGCATCGTCCGTCTGCCCTGGCACTCACCCGCCAGAACCTTGCACCCTCGCGCAAGGAATATGAAGAGAAGAACCTTTCCGCTTACGGCGCTTACGAACTCGTATCCGCCAGCGACGCCAAGGTTTCGATCTTCGCATCCGGTTCGGAAGTCGAAGTGGCGCTCAAGGCCGCCGCAACGCTGAAGGACAACGGCGTTTCCGTCCGCGTCGTTTCCGTTCCCTGCTTCGAGCTCTTCAAGGAACAGCCGGAAACCTATCGCAACGCCATCATCGGCAAGGCTCCGGTCAAAATCGCGGTCGAAGCCGCCATTCGTCAGGGCTGGGACTATTTCATCGGTAACGATGGCGCTTTCGTCGGCATGCATTCCTTCGGAGCATCTGCCCCGGCGAAGGATCTCTTCAAGCACTTCGGCATCACGGCGGAAGCCGTCGTCGCCGCAGTCGAGGCAAAACTTGCGTGAGGGCTTCCCAAGCCCTCACATTTCCGCAAAGACCAAGCACATATCTTGTTCGGGAGACTGTAAATGACTGTAAAAGTTGCCATTAACGGCTTCGGCCGCATCGGCCGCAACGTCCTGCGCGCCATCGTCGAATCCGGCCGTACCGATATCGAAGTTGTTGCCATCAACGACCTCGGCCCGGTTGAAACCAACGCCCATCTGCTTCGCTACGATTCGATCCACGGCAAGTTCCCTGCCGACGTAAAGGTCGAAGGCGACACGATCATCGTTGGCGGCGGCAAGCCGATCAAGGTGACGGCCGTTCGCGATCCGGCAACGCTGCCGCACAAGGAACTCGGCGTCGATATCGCGCTAGAATGCACCGGCATCTTCACCGCCCGCGACAAGGCCGCTGCTCACCTGACGGCAGGCGCAAAGCGTGTTATCGTTTCTGCTCCGGCTGACGGCGCAGACCTCACCGTCGTCTTCGGCGTCAATGACGACCAGCTGACGAAGGACCATCTGGTCATTTCCAACGCATCCTGCACCACCAATTGCCTCGTGCCGGTCGTTAAGGTTCTCGATGACGTCGTTGGCATCGATCATGGCTTCATGACGACGATCCACTCCTACACGGGCGACCAGCCGACGCTCGACACCATGCACAAGGATCTGTACCGCGCCCGCGCCGCAGCCCTGTCCATGATCCCGACCTCGACGGGTGCAGCCAAGGCCGTTGGCCTCGTTCTGCCGCACCTCAAAGGCAAGCTGGACGGCACGTCGATCCGCGTTCCTACCCCGAACGTTTCGGTCGTCGACTTCAAGTTCATCGCCAAGCGCGACACGACGGTTGAGGAAATCAACGAAGCGATCAAGTCCGCCGCCAATGGCAAGCTGAAGGGCATCCTCGGCTACACCGAAGAGCCGCTGGTCTCCCGCGACTTCAACCATGACAGCCATTCCTCGATCTTCGCGATCGACCAGACCAAGGTCATGGAAGGCAAGTTCGTGCGCGTCCTGTCCTGGTACGACAACGAGTGGGGCTTCTCCAACCGCATGTCGGACACGGCCGTCGCATTCGCGAAGACCATCTAAGCGGAACTCAGTTCGATCAAAAAGCCGGCAGGAGCAATCCTGCCGGCTTTTTATTTGTAAAAATGCCGACGGGAACGAGGAAACCCGTCGGCATCGATCCGGAAGCAAGGCGGGGCGCTTCGGATCGAAACCATCGTTGGGCAAGAGGGGCCAACCCGCTGCCAGCGCCGGCGCGCAACCGTCACCTTCTGTTGTTGATGATGATTGGGTCCCGCGAGCCGGCATTGCTCCAGATCGTATCGAAAGTCTGCTGCCTCAACTCGCTTTGCTGCATGGAAAGCTTCATCATGCAGTCGGCAGCATCCCGCGAGCCTTCGGGGTAACCAAAGGAGCGGCAGCGCTCGCGTTGCGCGGCCATGTTTTCAGCCGTCTGTTTCCGTGCTCGAGCAGCCCGAAACAATCGAGCCCGCCGCCAATACTATAATAAGTCCAGTAATATTTATCCGCTTCATCCGATCGCTCCGGTAATGTTGAAAAGCAATTCGGACGAGAGAACTAACGCAGCTGCATTGTCTCTATGTTACGTTGAGACGCCGGAAGATGAATTGTTTCTGCGGGGGTATCTGCCGCTCTCCTTGCCATCCATTTTTTCGCCCGCGAGCCGAAAAAATTCCCATTTCCTGCCTTTGTCTGGTCCACTTTGAGACGGACAAGAGACACAGGGATAACGGTCGTGCGCAATGCACTTCGGCCCTGCCGTATCATTCGATACACCCGCCTTGCGTCGCCTTTCAACGCCACCCGAAACAGCGCTGACAGACCGCAACCCGTGGCGCATTGACTGCAGACGCGCAGAGCATTCATTGCAGCGGTCAACGCGGTTTGAATGAGGCGATGGACGTGGAATCATTTTATCTTCTGTTGCTGGTGGCAACTGTTCTCGTTCTCGTCGCAGCCTTTTCGAGCCTCATCGCCTTCCGCTTCGGCGCGCCCCTCCTGCTGCTTTTCCTTGTTATCGGCCTGGCGGCGGGGGTGGATGGCCTTGGCATCGAGTTCACCAATAATCCGCTCGCTTATATGCTCGGCTCGCTCGTGCTCGCCGTCATCCTTTTCGATTCCGGTTTCGGCACGTCGATACAATCCTTCCGGCTTTCGGCAGCACCTGCCGTGGCGCTCGCCACCGGCGGCGTCATCCTGACCTCCGTGTTCTTCGCGGGCGCAGCCGCCCTGCTGCTCGGGCTCTCGTGGCTGGAGGGGCTGCTGCTCGGCGCCATCGTCGCCTCCACGGATGCGGCGGCCGTCTTTTTCCTGCTGCGCATCGGCGGCATTCATATCCGCGATCAGGTCCGCTCGACGCTGGAGGTCGAGTCCGGCACCAACGATCCGATGGCCATCTTCCTCACCGTCGCGCTGGTCGAGATCATTGCCAAGGGTCAGGGGCTGGCCGGTATCGATAGCGGTTTCCTGCTGCTCTTCGTCGAAGAAATGGGCCTCGGCCTGATTTTCGGCCTGCTTGGCGGCGTCATGATCGCCACCGTCGTCAACCGTTTCGCCGCCGACCGCGGGCTTGCCCCGATATTCGTGCTGGCGCTGGCGCTGCTCGTCTTCTCTTTCACCGGCACGCTTGGCGGCAGTGGTTTTCTGGCGGTCTATGTGGCGGGCATCGTTGCCGGCAACCGCAGGATTTTCGCCAAGGAAACCATCCGCCGCTTCCACGAAGGGCTGACCTGGCTTGCCCAGATCATCATGTTCCTGATGCTCGGCCTGCTCGCCACGCCGTCGCAATTTCCGGCAATCGCCATTCCCGCCGTCCTGCTTGCGCTGTTCCTGATTTTCGTCGCCCGCCCGCTCGCGGTGTGGCTAAGCCTCATGCCCTTCAACTATACCCAGCAGGAAACATCCTTCGTGGCGTGGGTGGGTCTGCGTGGCGCGGTCTCCATCCTGCTGGCCATCATGCCCATTCTCGGCGGGCTTGATAATGCGCAGATCTATTTCAACGCCGCCTTCATCATCGTGCTGGTCTCGCTGCTTGTGCAGGGCTGGACCATCAAGCCTGTGGCAACAAGGCTCGGGCTGATCGTGCCGCCGCGCATGGGCGAGGTGGACAAGCTCGAGGTGGACCTTCCCGGCACCGCCAATCATGAACTGATTTCCTACCGGGTCGCCAAGGGCAGCGCCATCATGCAGGGTGAACGTATTCCCCGCTGGGCCATGCCCTCGCTGGTGGTGCGCGACGGCAAGTCGATCCGCTACCAATATGCCGGGCGGCTGCGTGAAAACGATCTCGTCTATCTTTTCATCGCACCCGGCTATTCCCGCCTGATCGACCGGCTGTTCGCCAGCGCCCTGCCGGTTGCCGATGACGACGCCGATTTCTTCGGCACCTTCGCGATCTCGCCCGCCCGCCCGGCGAAGGAACTGGACGCGGCCTATGGCCCCGGCCTGCTTTCGCCCGCCGAACAGGCGATGAGCGTCGCCGAACTCATCGAGGCGCGCCTTGCCGGAAAGGCCGATTATGCCGACCGTGTGCGCCTCGGCTCCATCGTCCTGATCGTCCGCACACTGGACGAGCATGAGGAAATCACCGGCGTCGGAATCTCGCTCGAACCGGTGGAGCCGGCCACCAGCCTGCCGATCTTCATCAGCTTTTCGGAAATCCTCAACCGTGTGCGAGATTATCTGGCGCAGAAGCGTCAGCCACGCCTCGCCGGCGTTGAAGAAAGTGCCCCCCGCCCCGGCCAATACAGTGAGAGAAAATGAGGCCTGACCGGCTTGCGTCGTCAATCAGGCATAGTATGGTCCGTGCCGAACTCGCAACAAATCAGGATCGACCTATGCCCGCTTTCAAGACCCTCGACGACCTCAACGACATTGCCGGAAAGCGCGTTCTCGTTCGCGTTGATCTCAACGTGCCGGTCGCGGATGGCAAGGTGACGGACGCAACCCGTATCGAACGTGTTGCGCCGACCATTCTGGAATTGTCCTCAAAGGGCGCGAAAGTCATCCTGCTCGCACATTTCGGCCGCCCGAAGGGCGAACCGGTCGCCGACATGTCGCTTTCCCAGATCGTGCCCGCCGTCGAGGAAGTGCTGGATCACGCCGTTTCCTTCGCGACCGACTGCGTCGGTGCGCCTGCGGCGGATGCCGTCGCGAAACTGAACGACGGCGATATCCTGCTTCTGGAAAACACCCGCTTCCACAAGGGCGAAGAAAAGAACGATCCCGCCTTCGTCGAGGCTCTGGCGGCCAACGGCGATATCTATGTGAACGACGCTTTCTCCGCCGCCCACCGCGCCCACGCCTCCACCGAAGGTCTTGCGCGCCACCTGCCCGCCTATGCCGGCCGCACCATGCAGGCCGAGCTTGAGGCGCTGGAAAAGGGCCTCGGCCAGCCGGTCCGTCCGGTGGTCGCCATCGTCGGAGGCGCCAAGGTTTCGAGCAAGATCGATCTCTTGATGAACCTCGTCAAGAAAGTCGATGCCCTCGTCATCGGCGGCGGCATGGCCAACACCTTCCTTGCCGCACGCGGCGCACAAGTCGGCAAATCGCTCTGCGAACACGATCTTGCCGAGACCGCAAAGCAGATCATGATCGAAGCCGCGACATCCGGCTGTGCGATTGTTCTGCCGGAAGACGGCGTGGTCGCCCGCGAATTCAAGGCCGGTGCGGCCAATGAAACCGTCGATATCAACGCCATTCCCGCCGACGCCATGGTTCTCGACGTCGGCCCGAAATCGGTTGAAAGCATCAAGGCCTGGATTTCCCGCGCGGAAACGCTGGTCTGGAACGGCCCGCTCGGCGCTTTCGAAATCGAGCCCTTCGACGCGGCGACTGTGGCTGCTGCAAAACACGCAGCGGAATGCACGAAGGCCGGCAAGCTCGTCTCCGTCGCCGGCGGCGGTGACACCGTGGCCGCACTCAACCATGCCGGCGTTTCGGACGATTTCACCTATATCTCGACGGCAGGCGGCGCCTTCCTCGAATGGATGGAAGGCAAGGAATTGCCGGGCGTTGCCATCCTGACCGCCGCCAAGTAAACTTACCCCACTTGCCTGACACAAGGCCGGACAAGCCATGCTTGTCCGGCCTTGTCTTTTGGTAAGCGGCACCTTGAGGAAAAGTTTCAAACGATTGAAATGATTTCAATCGTTTCAATGAGTTAGCGTGCCATTTCCCTGCCCTGGAACTTCTGTTATCGGAAATTTATTGTGCCTTGGGAGAATAGCAAATGACCGAACGTCTCGAAGACATCGCCATCAAAATGGTTGCCGACGGCAAGGGCCTGCTCGCAGCCGACGAATCCACAGGAACGATCAAGAAGCGTTTCGACAGCATCAATCTGGAGTCCACCGAGACCGCCCGCCGCGACTACCGCGAAATGCTGTTCCGCTCCGACGACGCCATGAAGAAATACATCTCCGGCGTCATCCTCTACGAAGAGACCCTGTTCCAGAAGGCCGCCGATGGCACGCCTTTCGTTGATATCATCAAGGCGGCCGGCAGCCTGCCCGGCATCAAGGTGGATATCGGCGCGAAGCCGATGGCTTTCCACCCGCACGAATTCATCACCGAAGGCCTCGACGGTCTTTACGAACGCCTGCGCAAATATCATGACGCCGGTGCCCGCTTCGCCAAGTGGCGCGGCGTCATCACCATCGGTGAACAGCGTCCGAGCTGGGGTTCTATCAAGGCAAACTCCCAGTCGCTCGCCCGTTACGCCGCTCTCTGCCAGCAGGCGGATATCGTGCCGATCGTGGAACCCGAAGTGCTGATGGACGGCGAACCGGGCACGCATGACATCGACCGCTGTGCGGAAGTCACGCAATGGGTTCTCCAGACCGTTTTCGCGGATCTGTTCGACGCCCGCGTGAACCTCGAAGGCATGATCCTCAAACCGAACATGATCATCGACGGCAAGAATGCCCGCAAGGCTTCGGTCGAGGAAGTGGCGGAAAAGACCGTGAAGGTTCTGAAGGCGACCGTGCCGTCAGCCGTTCCGGGCATTGCCTTCCTTTCCGGCGGCCAGTCCTCCGAAGAGGCAACCGCGCATCTCTCCGCCATGAATGCCGGCTACGACCTGCCCTGGTCACTGACCTATTCCTACGGCCGCGCGCTTCAGGATACGGCCCTCAAGACCTGGGGCGGCAAGCAGGAAAATGTCGCCGCCGGCCAGCGCGCCTTCACGCACCGCGCCGCGATGAACAGCCTCGCCGCCAAGGGCAACTGGAAGCAGGAACTCGAAAAGGCAGCCTGAGGCCCTCATCGGCAGGCGTTTAGTCAAACAAAAGCCGCCCTCTGGGGCGGCTTTTTCGTTACGGACGCAGAAGCAGCGTCGCCGACCAGATGACAAAGGCGGCAACCGCGATCTTCCAGCAATCACCTCTTTTCTTCAGGCCCGGCAGACCTAGCGGCCGGATGATCTGGATCGCCATGGCCAGCAGTAAAAAAAGGCCGATCGCCTTCGTCATTTATTGAGCCTTTTCTTTATTTCTGCATCGTCACAGGCTGGACATTTTTACCGTTCACCAGAAGAGTGCAACTCATTCGGGTAACGCCCGTCTATGGCCTGTCCGACCGTCCGTCCGAACGCATGAGAGTGTTTTCATGAGCAGAAACCTTCTACCCGTATTCGCTCTTTTATCCAGCACTCTGTTTCTTTTTCTCGGCAACGGCCTTCAGGGTCTCATCCTGCCCGTCCGTGGTTCGGCGGAAGGTTACTCCAATGAAATTCTGGGCTTTCTGGGCACCTCCTGGGCGGCCGGCTTCGTCATCGGTTGCTTTGTCGCGCCTGCCATCGTGCGCCGTGCGGGGCATGTGCGGGCATTCGGCTCCTTCGTGGCGCTGGTGTGCCTGACGGTGCTGATGACCGGCCTTATCATCGATGACACATCGTGGATCGCGCTGCGCGCGCTTACCGGCTTCTGCACGGCCGGCACCTCGATGATCATTGAGAGCTGGCTGAACGAGCGCGCCACCAATGAAAGCCGTGGCATGATCTTCTCGCTCTATATCGCCATCACGCTGCTCGGGGTCGTGGCAGGGCAGATGATCGTGCCGATGGGCGATATCAGCAATACGTCGCTGTTCATGATCTGCGGCATCATCTATTGCATCGCCATTCTGCCGGCCACGCTTTCGAAAGCGGCCAGTCCGCAGCCGTTACAGAAGGTGAAGCTGGATCTGCCGGCCCTTTACCGCAACTCGCCGGTCTCCTTCGTCGGCATCCTGATGATCGGCATTGCCAACGGTGCTTACGGCACGCTCGGCGCCGTCTTCGGTGCGCGCGCAGGTCTGGACCCGACCATGATCGCCATCATGGTTTCGGTCACGATTTTCGTCGGTGCGCTGGCGCAATTTCCGGCGGGAAGGCTTTCAGACCGGATAGACCGCCGATACGTGCTGGCGGGACTTGCCGGGCTTGGCGCGGTCGCGGGTCTCGCTGTCGCGGTGGTACAACCGCATGACGTCTATGTGCTGATTTTCATGATCGCCATTTACGGCGCCGCCGCCAACGCGCTTTATCCCATCGCCGTGGCGCATGCCAACGACTTCGCCGCCTCGGAAGACTTCGTCAAGGTCTCGGGTGGCCTGCTTTTGCTTTACGGCATCGGCACCATCATCGGCCCGACGCTCGGCGGCGCGATCATGACCCATTTCGGCCCCTACGCGCTGTTTCTGGTGACGGCTGTGGCGCATCTGCTCATCACCGCCTATGCCATCATCAGAAGCCGCCAGCGCGCAGCACTTTCGACCGAGGAAAAAGACAATTTCTCGACCATGATGCCGACGACGCCCTCAACGCTCGTCACGCCGGAAAGTATTGCGCTTGACCCGCGCGCGCAGCAATATCCCGGGGACGATGGCGACTATGTGGAAAAAGGAGCAGGCATATGAGCCTCTTTGACGATGACCGTCCGCAAAAACCGGCAGCGCACGAGATCGGCGGCGATCTCAGCCTTCTTTCGGTGGACGAACTGAGCAGCCGTATCGATCTTCTGCAAGCCGAAATCACCCGGCTGGAAGAGGAGAGGACACGGAAATCCGCCGGCAGGCAGGCGGCGGAGAATCTCTTCCGGTCCTGACGCGCAGTTGAGAATAGACATGGGACTGCACTTCCAATGCCTAGAGCTGCGGCTCAGGCGGTATCTGGAAATGAATATTCCGGGGCAGTCTTTCGTTTACCATTAACCAAAAATTAAGCTTTCTGAGAGATTACTATACATGTCCAGTTCTTCTGGACCTCAGGCATCTTCTCCATACGGCGAATTGGTCTGATTTTTCTCCCTGTTTTACCTTGAGAGCCGCTTTCGCGGCTCTTTTTTTGCCGCTTGCCGGATTCCGTAAAACTGTGGGTATTAACCCTTCTTTAATAATTGCCTTGCGCATTTCAGGTAAAGATACCATCCTGAAAACACTAAAGGCCGGAACAAAATATCCGGGTCGTCGTTGCCTGACAGTGTGGTGCGTGAGCAGGGATTTAAAGAAAATGTCGGAACAGGTTTTAAATACCATAAGCTTTGCGGGTCGCGCGGCTGCTTCCAACCAGTTCAAGACCCTCTATACCGAAGGCATGACCTTGGTTGAGGAAACGGCAAGTTATCTCGATGGCGCCGGCCGCGCCGCCTCCAAGGTGCTGCCGCGTATGGCCTCGGTACTTTATGCGGCGGAATCGATGCGCCTCACCACCCGCCTGATGCAGATGGCCTCCTGGCTGCTTCTGCAGCGCGCCGTCAACAATGGCGAAATGACGCGCGATCAGGTTCTGAGCGAAAAGAACAAGGTGCGACTCGACAGCTTTAACGTCGACCGCAACGCGCCCGGCTGGAACGACCTGCCCGAATCCTTCCGCGACCTCATCGAGCGCTCGCTGCGTCTCCAGAACCGCATCGCCCTGCTCGACCGCGAAATCTATCGCCCGTCCGAAGCCGCCAAGGTGCCGGACAATGAAAACAGCGTGCAGGCGCAGCTCAACCTTCTGCGCACAGCTTTCTCGATCAACTGAGAAAAGACGACCTTATCCGGACAATTTGAAAAGCAGGCTGAAAAGCCTGCTTTTTTGTTTTGGTCGTTACACCCATATGTACGGCCGCGAAAAGCAGACAACAAAAAAGCCCGGAAAAACCGGGCTTTTTTTAAACAATCCGTCCGCAAGTGGATCAGAGGCCGAGGCCGCCGAAACGCTTGTTGAACTTGGAAACGCGACCACCGCGGTCCATAAGCTGCTGGTTGCCGCCCGTCCATGCCGGATGGGACTTGGGGTCGATTTCAAGGTTCATGACTGCGCCTTCCGAACCCCAGGTAGAGCGGGTTTCGTATTCGGTGCCATCGGTCATGACGACCTTGATCGTGTGATAAGCGGGATGGATATCAGCCTTCATGACAATCTTCCTGGTTAAGTGACGTGCGGTCCATTTGCCGCAATTGCGTCAACTGAGCCATTTCAATAAATGAAGCCATAGACCAGATGGGCTATGGCTTCCCAATTCGATGCGGAGCCTATACATGAAGGTCGCCCAGATAACAAGAGCCTGCTATCCCCTTGTGAAAGGAGATGGCCGCAGGGGCTGGAATTTTACCGCACGCCGGAAATTCATCCGCAAAAGGCCCAAAAACGGCATTGAACGAGGAGCATAGAGGACGTGGCAGATATTGACGAGCAGAAAGCTGCGAAACAGAGAAGCCTGAAGCCGCTTCTTGGCCTCTTCCCCTATCTGAGCCGTTATCGCGGCCTGATGGCGGCAGCCCTTTTCGCGCTTGTGCTTTCCTCTGCCACGACATTGGCCCTGCCGCTTGCCGTTCGCCGCATCATCGACCACGGTTTCCAGACGCCGGATGGCGGCATGATCAACAGCTATTTCGCCATGCTTCTGGCGATTGCCGTTGTCCTCGCCCTCGCCAGCGCCATGCGTTATTATTACGTCATGACCATTGGTGAAAGGGTCGTTGCCGATCTGCGCCGCGATGTCTTTGCCCATCTCACCACGCTCTCGCAGCAGTTTTTCGATAGCAATCGATCCGGCGAACTGACCTCGCGACTGACCGCCGATACGGTGCAGATCCGCTCGGCATTCGGGTCGTCCGCCTCCGTGGCTTTGCGCAACATCATCATGTGCTGTGGTGCCGTGGCGATGATGATCTATACCAGCCCCGGTCTTTCCGGCCTTGCGCTGCTTGCCATTCCCTTCATCGTTTTTCCGTTGATCGCCTTCGGGCGCTCGGTTCGCGCCCGCTCCCGCACCACGCAGGATACATTGGCCAATTCCGCCGCCTATGCTTCCGAGACGATTGCTGCGAGCCGCACCGTGCAGTCCTTTAACGCCGAGGTGCTGGCAAATGCCCGTTATGGCGCTTCCGTGGAAGCCGCCTATCAGGGCGCTCGGGCAGCGATCGGCGCACGCTCCATTCTCACCGCCGTCGCCATCACGCTGGTCTTCGGCAGCGTCGTCGGCATTCTCTGGTATGGCGCGCAAAGCGTCCTGTCTGGTGGCATGACGGCAGGCACGCTCGGTCAGTTCGTGCTTTATTCGGTCATCGCGGCAAGCGGTCTCGGCCAGCTCTCGGAAGTCTGGGGTGAACTGGCGCAGGCGGGTGGTGCGGCCGAACGGCTTTCCGAACTGCTGAACGAGTGCTCGCCCGTCGCAGAACCCGCAACCCCTGTCGTCATGCCGCAGCCGCCGCGCGGCGAAGCCGAATTCGAAAATGTCGATTTTGTCTACCCGCTCGCGACAGGGCGGCCGATCGTCTCCGGCCTCTCCTTCAAGGTCAGCGCCGGCGAAACCGTCGCAATCGTCGGGCCTTCAGGTGCGGGCAAGAGCACGGTCTTTTCGCTGCTGATGCGCTTTTACGATCCGCAGCAGGGCCGCATCACCGTCGATGGCACGGATATCCGCGACGTCACCCTCGCCGATCTGCGCGCGCGCCTGTCCATCGTTCCGCAGGATGTGGCGATATTCGCCTCCTCCATCCACGACAATATCGCCTTTGGCCGACCTGACGCGACACGCGAGGAGGTGCGCGCCGCCGCCATCGCCGCACAGGCTGACAGCTTCATCGAACGTCTCACCGATGGATATGATACCCAGGTGGGTGAACGCGGCGTGACGCTTTCCGGCGGCCAGCGCCAGCGCATCGCCATTGCCCGCGCCATCCTGCGCAATGCGCCGATCCTGCTGCTCGACGAAGCGACTTCGGCACTCGATGCGGAAAGCGAAACGCTGGTTCAAAAGGCGCTTGATGAGCTGATGAAAACCCGCACCACCATCGTCATCGCTCACCGTCTTGCCACCGTGCTGAAGGCCGACCGTATTCTGGTGATGGATGAAGGCCGCATCATCGAGGAAGGCACGCATCAGAGCCTCATTCGCCAGAACGGCCTTTATGCGCGGCTTGCCCGGCTGCAATTCCAGACCGGACCGGACGAATTGCGCGTCCAGGCTTAGTTCACGCGATCGGAGCGGAATTTCAGGCAAAACCGCTGGTGTTTCACCATTCCGCTCTCAACGGCTCACGCCAGCACGCTGCGTCCGGCAATGCGGCCCGAAAACAGGCAGCCGCCAAGGAATGTGCCCTCCAGCGCGTTGTAGCCATGCATGCCACCGCCACCGAAACCCGCCACTTCGCCGGCGGCATAAAGCCCCGGCACCGGCTCACCGGCAGCATCCAGCACCCGCGCTTCAAGATCGGTATGAAGGCCGCCAAGCGTCTTGCGCGTCAGCACGTGCAGCCGCACGGCAATCAGCGGCCCCATCGCCGGGTCGAGCAGCCGGTGCGGTTTTGCCGTCCGCATCAGCCGGTCGCCAAGATAACGACGTGCGCCATGGATGGCCGTTACCTGGGCATCCTTACTGAAACCATTTTCGATTTCGCGGTCGCGCGCTTCGATCTGCCGGCGGATATGGTCTATATGCAGCCGGTTATCGCCACTGATGGCATTCATCGCCGCCACGAGTTCTTCCAGCGTATCTCGAACCGCGAAATCTTCGCCGCGCTCCATGAAAGCACGCACTGGTCCCGGCGGCTCCTTGCCCAACCTTTTGAGCAGCAGCGGTATATCCTTGCCGGTCAGATCAGGATTCTGCTCCGAGCCTGAAAGCGCAAATTCCTTCTTGATGATCGCCTTGGTCAGAATGAACCAGCTATGGCCGCTGCCGCGTTCGCCCAGCATTTTAAGCGTGCCGAGCGTATCGAAACCTGGCATGGCGGGGGCGGCGAGGCGGTTTCCATCCGCATCGCACCAGAAGGACGAGGGACCGGGCAGGATGCGGATACCGTGACCCGGCCAGATCGGATCATGGTTTTTCACGCCCTCGGTATAATGCCACATGCGGTCACGATTGATGACGGCTCCGCCAGCCGTTTCCGTAATGGCGATCATGCGGCCATCCACATGCGCGGGAACACCGCAGACCATGCTTGCGGGAGGCGCGCCCAACCGTTCCACCGGCCAGTTGCGCCGCACCAGTTCCTGATTGCCGCCGATGCCGCCGGAACTGACGATGACCGTCGCAGCGGAGAAGGTAAAATCGCCCTGCTCTTCCCGGCTGCTCTCCTGCCCGCGTTGCACGGGGTCGGCTGCAAGAACAGCGCCTGAAATGCCGGTCACCCGGCCGTCGACGACCTCCAGACGATCAACCCGGTGGCGAAAACGGAAGGTCAGCCGGCCGGTTGCCGCCATGGCCTTCGCCTTTTTAACGAAGGGTGCGAGTACGCCCGGACCCGTGCCCCATGTGACATGGAAACGCGGAACGGAATTGCCATGACCATGGGCGAGGCTGCCGCCGCGCTCGGCCCAGCCGACCACAGGAAACCAGCGCATGCCCATACGGTGCAGCCATTCGCGTTTTTCACCGGCAGCGAAATCGAGATAGGCCTCCGCCCAACGGCGCGGCCAATAATCCTCCGGACGGTCGAAACCGGCTGAGCCGAACCAGTCTTGCCTTGCAAGATCGATACTGTCTCGCACCCGCATCCGGCGCTGTTCGGGGCTATCGACGAAAAACAGACCGCCCAGCGACCAGAAGGCCTGGCCGCCAAGGTTCTGCTCGCCCTCCTGATCCACGACACAGACGCTGAAACCTCGCTCAGCAGCCTCGGTTGCCGCCACCAGCCCGGCAAGCCCAGCGCCGACAACGATCACATCATAGCGTTCCATCAGCCCCTCCCAGATATGACGGAATTACTTTTACGCGAACGTAAATTTACTTTCGCCGGAAGGCAACCGCGCTGATGCGGTCCGCAATTTTAGCGCTCGGTGAGCTTGAGTTCGATACGGCGGTTCTGCTGCCGTGCTTCCGGCGTATCGCCTTCGGCAATCGGCTGATACTCACCGAAACCAGCGGCGACCAGCCGGTTTGCCGGGACGCCCTTGGAAATCAGGAATTTCACCACAGAGGTGGCACGGGCCGAGGATAGTTCCCAATTGTCCCGGTAACGTCCGGAACCGGAAAGCTGGACGTTATCCGTGTGGCCATCCACGCGCAGGACCCAGTTGATTTCCGCCGGAATTTCCTTGGCGAGATCGAGCAGCGCGACCGCCAGCTTCTCCATCTCCGTCTGTCCTTCCGGATTGAGTTCATTGCCGCCGGAAGGGAAGAGCACTTCGGACTGGAAGACGAACCGGTCACCGACGATGCGGATATTTTCGCGGTCCGACAGGATTTCGCGCAGCCGCCCGAAGAAATCAGACCGATAGCGGTTCAGTTCCTGCACCCGCTGCGCCAGCGCGACATTGAGGCGACGGCCGAGATCGGCGATCTTGACCTGAGACGAGGTATCCTTGGCTTCCGACGCCTGCAGGGCGGCTTCCACCGAAGCGATCTGCGCCCTCAACGCCGCAATCTGCTGGTTCAGCAATTCGATCTGCGCGGAAGCGCGGGAATTGGCCTGTCTCTGGTCGTCCAGCTCGCCGGTCAGGCTGCCAATCCGGGCATTGGCGTTCGCATTGTTGCCCGATCCCGCATCGAGAAGCGCCTGCAGTCGGGAACGCTCGTTTTCTGAAGCTGCGAGCGTCGATTGCAGGCTTGCGAGCGCGTCCTCAATATCCTGCTTGTTGCCTTTTTCCATGGCCAGAAGTTCGGTCAGTTCGGCAATCTGGCTGTTGAGGCGCGTCAGCACTTCGTCCTTGCCGGTAATTTCGCGCGACAGTACGAATTGCGCCAGCACGAAGACCGTCAGCAAAAACATGATGGCCATCAGCAGCGTCGAAAGCGCATCGACGAAACCCGGCCAATAATCCACACCCCTGTCGCGGCGGCGGTTGCGCGCAAGCGCCATGGCTACTCGCTCCCGTTATCGTGCCGGGTGCGTCCGGATGATTTCGTGTCGCTATCGATCCGCGCCGACAGCCGGTCGAGCGTGCGGCGGAGTGATTTCGATTCCTCCTGCTGCGCCTCGATCCAGTCACGCAGCATTTGCTGTTCGCTGCGCATGTTCTTGACCAGACCCTGAATGCCCTCGGCAAGGCTGGTCATGGCCGCAAGCGAACGCTCGGTGCTGACCATGGCGCCCGGCTCAACGGCCTTGAACTCCCTCGGCCCTTCCGCCGAGGTGTCAGTTACCGATGACAGCCAGTTTTCGAGTTGGGTGTAAAAACGGTTCTGCGCGCGACCGGCCTGAAGATCGAGAAAACCGAGGATCAGCGAACCTGAAAGACCTAGCAGCGACGAGGAGAAGGCCGTTCCCATGCCGGCCAGCGGCGCGGTGAGACCGGCCTTGAGCGAGCTCAGAATATCGTTGCTGTCACCGGCGCTCGGATCGAGCGACTGGATGACATTGCTGATGGCGCCGATGGTGCCGATCAGGCCCCAGAAGGTGCCGAGCAGACCGAGAAACACCAACAGGCCGACGAGATAACGCGAGGTATCACGCGATTCGTCGAGTCGTGTTGCGATGGAATCGAGGATGGTCCGCTGCGTGACCGTGGAAAGCCGGACTTCGCCGCGCTTGCCGATCAGCGTGCTCATCGGCGCAAGCAGTTTTGGCGCACGGCCGACCTTTTCGACGCTGCCGGCAGCACGAAAGGCATTGAACCAGCGGACTTCCGAGCGCAGGCTCATCGTCTGCGTAAACACCAGAATGATGCCGATGGCCAACACGCCGAGAATGAAGCCGTTGAGCCCCGGATTGGTCATGAAGGCGGTGTGCGCCTGCCGATAGAGAATGGCCGCCAGAAAGCCGACGAGGATCAGAAACAGAACCATCGTCCAGAGAAACGGTGTAGGGCTGGACAGCTTGTGGCTGTATTGCCGTGTGGTCACCGGTTTCTCGACGCCAAGATCGAGCAGCTCCGAATCCGCCATAACGTTCGCATTCCCTCTGGTCAGGTATCCAGCGGAAGCTATTTGAAAATTGCGACGATTTGAAGCGAAAAGCCGGTCTTTCGTCACAGGCGTTTTAGGAAAATGTGTGAGCACCCGGCAATGGAAAACAAAAACACCCGGCGAACATTCGCCGGGCGTCTAAAACTTGTAGAAAACGACAGGTTTTCCGCCGAAAACCGATCAGCGGCCCGGGATGGGGCGGTTGGCGACCTCAACGAGCGCCTTGTGGATATATTCATTTCCGGCAGCAACGGTGCCGCTGCCGAAGATATCCGTGCCGCCCTTGATGTCGGATGCGAAGCCGCCGGCTTCACGAATCAGCACCAGACCGGCCGCCATATCCCATGGCGAAAGATCGGCTTCCCAGTAACCGTCGAGACGGCCCGCGGCGACATAAGCCAGATCGAGCGAAGCCGCGCCCATGCGACGGATGCCGGCAGCCTCACCCATGACATGGCGAAGCTCGACCAGGAACTTGCCGTGATTGCCGCGACCGAGATGCGGCACGCCGCAGCCGATGACGCAATCGGTCAGCGCCTTGCGCGCGGCAACACGGATGCGGCGATCGTTGAGGAACGCGCCGCCGCCACGCTCGGCGGTGTAGAGTTCGTCGGTGGCCGGATTGAAGATCACGCCGGCAACGACTTCACCGTTACGCTCCAGTGCAATGGAAACCGCAAAATGCGGAATGCCGTGCAGGAAGTTGGTGGTGCCATCAAGCGGATCCACAATCCAGCGATGCGCGCCATCGCTACCCTTTTCCTCGCCGCCTTCTTCACCCAGGAAGTCATAGGTCGGGCGGGCTTTCATCAATTCATCGCGCACGATCTTTTCGGCTTTCAGATCCGCCTGCGAGACGAAATCGCTCGGCCCCTTGACCGAGACCTGGAGGTTCTGCACTTCACCGAAGTCACGCGACAAAGACTTACCCGCCTTGATGGCGGCCTGAACCATGACATTGAGAAGGGCTGAACGGGCCATCGAATTTGTTTCCTGGAAAGCTTGCGAACCGCCCGGAAGTTCACCGGGCAGGCACGTCATTATTTTCTTGAATTGAAAGTTTGCGGTTCAAGACCACAAAACGCGCGGAAATTCAAGGCAAAAAGCCCATGGGGCTGCGCCGGCGTGGTTAGGCCCGTCTGCCATCACGTCGGGCGGAAACGATTTGCGGCCTCAATCGCCTTCTTCTGCTGCTCGTCGGTGATCCCGAGATAAAAGTCCTCGAGGGAGGGATCCTTCAGCCCGGCGCGACGGGAAAGCACATACCATTTGGCCGCTTCGACCGCATCCGGCCGGGTGCCAAGCGCCTGAATATAAAGATGCGCCACCTTGTTCTGCGCCACGACATTACCACGCTGTGCCGCACCGTATAGCCAGCGGAAGCCCTCATCCAGATTGCGCTCGCCGCCGAAACCATTCACCAGCCAGATGCCCAGATCGACCTGCGCGGTGTCGTAACCCGCCTTTGCGGCCCGCATCAGCCAGTCCCGCGCCTTGGCCTTCTTTTCGGCCGGCACGTCCTTCACCGACCAGTAAATCTGCGACACCGCATATTGAGCATCTGCAATGCCCTGGTCAGCGGATTTTTCGTAGAAAGGCAATGCCATCAGCAGGCCCTTGGCGCCGGGATTTTCCGAAACCAATATCTGGCCCCAGTTGAACTGGGCAGAGGCATTACCGGCTTCCGCGGCGCGGCGCATGAAATCGTCAGCTTTCGCCTTATCGCGGGTGACGAATTTGCCTTCCATCAGGATCAGGGCGAATTTGAACATGGCGACGGGATCGCCACCCTGTGCAGCCTGCTGATACCAGAAAGCCGCGGTTTTCTCGTCACGGGCAATGCCCAGACCACGCGACATCATTTCCGCCACCAGCGTCTGGGCGGATGCGTCACCGTTCTGCGCACGGTTCAGCGCCTTGTCGAGCGCCTGCACATATTCACCGCGCTGGAAATGCCCATAGGCTTCGTCCACCCGGCCCTTGAATTCCTTTTCAGGCGGCAGGGCGGGCAGCTCCGCACCCATGCGCTGATAGACATTGACGCCTGCGGACGGCTGCAAGTCCTTCTGCTCTTCGGATTGCACCCTGCCCTGACGGGTCGGCTGAGCCTCATTTTCCAGCTGACGGGAAAGCGCATTGCTTTCGCTCTGCGGCCCGGATTGAGCAAAAGCGACACCCGCCGGCGCGCCGAAAGCAAGCGTCAGCAGCGAAACGGAAAAGCAGAGGTGAACCGAGCGCATGATCATCGCCTGTATCAACCGCCAAACCGTGGCGCTTTTTCGTCAAGCAGGGCGTTGATTTCAGAAACCGCCTGGGCAGCACCACCGGCATTGTCAAAGACGCCGCTGCGCATCGCCACGAACTCCACGCCGGTTTCAGCTACGGCAACAACCGAAGACACATCCGTGCCACCCATGACGATGGCCGGAATTTCGATCATCGACGCCCACCACTCACCGAGAGCCAGGTTTTTGGGGTGCGCCTCAGGCTTGATGTCGCCTTCCAGCTTTCCGAAAAACACATAATCCGGATTGGACTCGCCCTGCTCCAGGGCCTTGTGACGGTCATCCGCATTACCGCCGCCGACGATCAGCTTCGGCGTGAACTTTTCCACGGCCTCGGCAAGCGCCTCGGCATTACCAGCTACATGAAGGCCATCCGCCTTCACGCGACCGGCAACGCGGCTGTCACCGGCAATGAGCGCCGCCGCACCGGCCTTTTGCACGACAGGCACGATCAATTCGGCGCGTTTCTGGAAAGCGGCGTCATCCAGACCATATTGCGGAATGATGACGGAAGCGACATCGCCGCCCCGCAATGCTTCTTCCACTTCTGTCGCCTGCTTTTGCGCGTCGTCCGATTCCGGAACGATCAGGACAAGGCGGCAACGATCTTCAACTAGGGTCATCGGTTCGTCCATTTCAGACAGAAGACGCTTGCCGCGCAATCTGCACTCGTTTTCATATGACAAATCCGATAAACCGGACCGGCGAAAGGATCAACTGTCCATCCATGCTGACCGATTTTCATTTTTATCTCGTCGCCATCCCCGCAGTCGTGCTCGTCGGCCTTTCCAAGGGCGGGCTGGGCGGCGCACTGGCCCTAATGGGCGTGCCGCTGATGGCGCTTGCCGTATCGCCTGTGCAGGCCGCCGCGATCTTTCTGCCGATCCTGATCGTGATGGATCTCGTGGCGCTTTGGGCCTGGCGGCACCACAACCACCGGGAAACGCTCCTCATCATGCTGCCCGGCGCAATCGCCGGCATCACGCTCGGCTGGGCGACCTCAAGCCTCATCTCCGCGGATGCCATGCGTCTCGTCGTCGCCTCGGTGACGATCCTGTTCGTGCTGCGTTATTTTCAGGAGAGTTTCAAAAGCCGTAAGGGACAGGAAATTCCGGCCAAACCGCAAAGACCGGCAGCCGCGACGCTCTGGTCCAGCCTTTCCGGTTATGCGAGCTTCGTGGCCCATGCGGGTGGACCGCCCTTTCAGATCTATGTTCTGCCGCTGAAGCTCGATCCGAAGACCTATACCGGCATGAGCGTACGCTTCTTCGCCATCATGAATGCGATCAAGCTCATTCCCTATTTCGCGCTCGGCGCGCTTGATGCCACCAACCTCAAGACCTCGGCCAGCCTGCTGCCGGTGGCGATGCTGGCGACGCTTGCCGGTGCAAGGGTGGTGAAATATCTGAAACCATCAGTGTTTTACCCGCTGATGTATTCCATGGCGCTGATTGCCGCGCTGAAACTGCTTTGGGACGGGTTGCCTTTCTAGGCTCAGGCAGCCACTAAAAGGCCCTGGCAGCACGCAGGTGCCGCCAGGGCCGAAAAGGAATCCGTCAGTCCTTCATTGAAGGCTGCGGTTTGGCATCAATTAGTGCCTTGTGGAGGCTTTAAGCCTCTGCAGTTCATCCTTCAGGCGCAGTTTACGGCGTTTGAGGTCGGCGATCTCTCTATCGTCAGAGGACGGGGAAGCAAGAATACTTTCGAGCTCCTCCTCCAGAGCACCGTGTTTCTTTTCGAGCGATGCAATATGAGCCTGAATGGTCATGCGGCACGTCCTTCCATTTTTAAGCCTACCTCCAGCTCTCCATCGCTGGAGTTTCAGGTTTGCGACGACAATGTGACACGGATCGTTGGTCTTGTCGAAGGCGAAATGAAGGCAATAAGTGGGCAATTTGGTCGCAAGGGATAACTTCCCGTTACCGCGATTTGATGATAGAGGCTCGTGAACGATCACAGACGCGCCGGAGCCGATCCGGCTTGCATAAAATGGGGATGACGAGATGCCCGATCAGGACCAGGCGGACATCAGGCTCATGCTGGCGCGGCTGCGCCAGGAGCATGAGGATTATGACGCGGCGATCAACGCGATGATCCAGACCAGCTGCGATGCGCTGAGAATACAGCGCATGAAAAAGAAGAAGCTGGCCGTCAAGGACAAGATGACCCAGCTCGAAGACCAGGTCATTCCCGATATCATCGCCTGAGCCGGAGAGATTACGTGACAGCAGAAACGCCCCCCGTCGCCATCATCATGGGCAGCCAGTCCGACTGGGAGACCATGAAGAACGCCGCCGATACGCTGGATGCGCTCGACATCGAATACGAAGCCCGCATCATTTCCGCCCACCGCACCCCGGACCGGCTTTATGACTTTGCCAATGGCGCGAAGGACGAAGGCTTCAAGGTCATTATCGCGGGCGCCGGCGGCGCTGCCCATCTGCCCGGCATGACGGCCTCAATGACGCCGCTTCCGGTGTTCGGCGTTCCGGTTCAGTCAAAGACCATGTCCGGTCAGGACAGCCTCTATTCCATCGTTCAGATGCCCGCCGGCATTCCCGTCGGCACGCTCGCCATCGGCAAGGCCGGCGCGATCAATGCGGCCCTTCTCGCCGCTGCGGTTCTGGCGCTGAGCGACGAGGACCTCGCTGACCGGCTTGATGCCTGGCGTGCGCGCCAGTCGGCAGCCGTCGCCGAATATCCCATGGACAGCGCCCAGTGACGACCGAAGTGATGGCAAAGACGACCAACCTGACCATCGGCATCATCGGCGGCGGGCAGCTCGGGCGCATGCTGGCGATGGCCGCTGCCCGTCTCAACCACCGAACCATCGTGCTGGAACCGCAGGCCGATTGCCCGGCTGCGCAGGTCTGCAACGACCAGATCGTCGCGGAATATGATGACGAAAAAGCGCTTGCGGAACTCGCAAACCGCTGCGATGTCGTGACCTACGAATTTGAAAACGTGCCTGTCGCGGCCGCCGAAAAGCTCAGCCTCTCCGTTCCCGTCTATCCGCCGGCGCAGGCGCTCAGCGCCTCGCAGGACCGGTTGACGGAAAAACGCTTCCTCAATGGTTGCGGCATCCCGACCGCCGATTTTCGTGCCGTGGACAGTCAGGAAGAGCTGGAAACTGCTCTGGCCGCTTTCGGCGGCAAGGGCGTACTGAAGACCCGTCGCATGGGTTATGACGGCAAGGGCCAGCGTCTCTTCCGGGGCGGCGAAGACCTCGCGGGTGCCTTTGCAGCGCTCGGCGGCGTGCCGCTCATTCTCGAGAGCTTTGTCGCCTTCGAGCGGGAGATTTCGATCATCGCCGCCCGTTTCCAGGACGGTACTGTCACCTGTTATGATCCCGCCGAGAATGTCCATCTGAACGGCATTCTGCACACGTCCACTGTTCCGGCAGCGCTCTCCGGTGCCGCGAAGGCGGTTGCCGTGGAGTCAGCAGAGAAGCTTCTGGCCGCGCTCGAATATGTCGGCGTCATCGGCATCGAATTCTTCGTCCTGCCGGATGGTTCGCTGGTTGCCAATGAAATGGCGCCACGCGTTCACAATACCGGCCACTGGACGGAAGCGGCCTGCGTAATCTCGCAGTTTGAACAGCATATCCGGGCCGTGTCGGGCCTCGCCCCCGGCAGCACGGAGCGCCACTCCGATTGCGTCATGACCAACCTGATCGGCGACGACATCGACGATGTGCCGGCATGGCTGTCGAAAAAAGACTGTCTCGTGCATCTCTACGGCAAGACGGAAGCACGGCCGGGCCGCAAGATGGGCCATGTGACCGAGCTTCTGCACACAGGAAAAGCCTAGTCTTTTAAGGCAAAGGCACGGCCAAGTGTTGACAGGCAGGGCTCAAACGGGTATCTGCCTGCCAACCGAAAAGAGCGCGCCCCGTTGCGCGCTTTTGATTGTTTGAATAGCACGGCAAAATCCGTGCAAAACTGCGGACCAGTAAAATGAAGATCAAGAATTCGCTTAAAGCGCTTAAGGCCCGTCATCGCGATAACCGCCTGGTTCGCCGCAAGGGCCGCGTCTACATCATCAACAAGCAGAACCCGCGCTTCAAGGCTCGTCAGGGCTGATTGACTGCGGTTCGCGATGGTTTCGCGGATCACTTTGTTGACAGTGCAGAAGTTTGCATTTGATATTGGGCGCAGCCGGGTTAAGCTTTAACCCATGCGCCCAAATCGTTTTTGCACGGCTATCATTCTCGCTCAGGGCTTCCTGTTTTCAAGCCTCCCGTTTCCGGGAATGGCTGCGATTGCCCATGCGGCGGACGGGCTGGCACCTGCTGTTGCGGAATCCGCGCCTTCACCCGCCAAAACCATCGACACTCTTTTTGCATCGCTGAAAAAAGAACGGAATGCGGTCAAGGCACGTAGCATTGCCAACCAGATCGCCTCCGAATGGAATGATTCCGGCAGCGCGACAATCAATCTCCTGATGCAATGGGCGGGCGAAGCCGCCGACGAAAAGCGCAACGCCGCCGCTTACGATTTTCTCGACCAGATTGTTTTGCTCGATCCTGACTATGTGCAGGCGCCGTATCGCCGCGCCATGGTCCATTTCGCCGATGGTAATACCCGCAAGGCGATGGCGGATATCAATCTGACGCTGGAAAGGGAGCCGCGCTATTTCCCGGCACTCGCAAGCCTTGCCAACATCCTCGAAGCCTCAGGCCGCGACGAGTTGGCGCTGAAGGCCTGGGAGCGTTATCTGGCGCTTTATCCTGCGGACAAGGACGCCCGCAAGGAAGCTGCCGACCTTTCGGAAAAGCTCGCCGGCACGCGCGGCTGAATTGGGCAGAGGCCCAAACAAAAATCGCCGCAGAAGCGGCGATTTTTCATTGAGACGTTCTCAACCGATCATTCCATACCGAGCGCGGCCATATAGGTCTGGAGAATCGTTTCTTCTTCGATGCGCTCATTGGCATCCTTCTTGCGCAGACGGATGATGGTGCGGATCGCCTTGGTGTCGTAACCACGACCCTTGGCCTCGCCCATGACATCCTTGATATCGCCCTGAATGGCGGCCTTTTCCTCTTCGAGGCGCTCAACGCGCTCGATGAACTGACGCAGTTCTGCGGCGGCGACGGTTTCGGTGGTGCTGGTATCGTCCATCATATCATCCTTTATTGGCGGCCCGCATGCGAGCCTTGTTCATCATTCCGGGCGAAGCCTTCGCCGGCCGCTGCCAGCAGGCAGCAAAATTCAGGCCTGTGAACTGCCCACTGAAAGGCGTCCCGTCAAGTCGTTTCCGTCGATCAGAGGTTATTCCCTCGGCCGGTTCTGTTCAAAGGCGGCTTTCTGGGTATCACTCGCCTCCGCCTGATATTTCTCTTTCCAATCCTCATATGGCATGCCGTAGACGATTTCGCGGGATTCATCCTTGCTGAGTGGAACGCCAGCCTCTTCGGCCGCTTCCCGATACCAGTTGGAAAGGCAGTTGCGGCAAAAGCCCGCGAGATTCATCAGGTCGATATTCTGCACATCGTGACGTTCACGAAGGTGCCCGACGAGGCGGCGGAAGGCGGCCGCTTCAAACTCGATCTGCCTGTTGTCGTTCTCTTTCGTCATGGCAAAACTCCAGGCTCAATAGGGACCGGTGCGGGAGGCGAACATCTGATATTCATGCAAAACGGGATCGTCATTCATTGCGGCGAAAATGGGAGCGAGCCGATCCGACCATTCGGCGATCCCCTTCTCATCCGCGATCAGGTCCTGCCGAACCTCGAGAAGCGCATGCGGCAGGCCCTTCATCATGCAATGACGATACATGGTGTCGCCCTTCAGCGCCCCGTCATAGGGTTCGTTGTCACCCACAAGGATATCGCCGGTGGCACGCAGATGCGCCAGAAGCGGATCGACCGCACGATGATCGGTATCCCACAGAACCGCCGCATGCCATGGCCGCGGCGTTTCCTTCCAGAACGGCGTGTAGGAATGCAGCGACAGGACGAGCGGCGCTTCTTCCGAGGCCTCGGCCACGCCGGTCAGCACACGGTCCACGGCATTGTGATAGGGCCGGTGAAAAATCTCGATTCGCCTTTGCCATTCCTCGTCCGAAATCGGATGGTTACCGGGGATGATCGCCCCGTCCGAGATCTTCATGATGAGAGTGGGATCATCCTCGCCGCGATTCGGATCGATCAGGAGCCGCGAAAACCGCCCGAGCACCGCCGGTACGCCCAGGCGCGCGGCGAGCGAGCGCGTCAGCCCCTCTATACCGATATCAAATGCGATATGGCGATGAAAAGCGGTTTGCGGAAGGCCAAGTTTGCCGTAGTGTGCCGGCAGGAGGTTCATGGCATGGTCCGCCAGAAGAACCATGCCTTTGTCATATTCGCCTTCTATGATTTCATAGGGTATGAAGTCGTTCATCGATGATTTTCTGGGGCAGGATTGAGGAGAGAAGCTTGATGGCATGGCTTGAGGCCGGGCGCAAGTTACGGCGAAAGAACAGCCATCTACCTTATCGCACTCATGATCCCACGAACAATATAATCGATTAAACTCGCGTTGACTTTCTTGGGCGGCCACGCCAAGAAGTGTGTTCATTATAACCATGGAATCCGGATGGAAGCCGTGACTCAGTCATCTCTCGCTCTTCCTCGCCACTTCAGGCATATCGCCCGTCTTTTTTCCGCAGCGGCATTGTTTTTGACCCCGTTCATGATCGCGGCACCCGCGCATGCGGATTTTCGCGTGTGCAACAGCACGCAGAACCTCGTGGGGGTCGCAATCGGCTACCGGGCACAGGAGGGCTGGGTCAGCGAAGGCTGGTGGCAGGTCCCCTCTTCGACCTGCGCGACGCTGATCGAGGGCGAGCTGCAGTCACGTTATTATTATCTCTATGCCGAAGATGCCGCTCATGGCGGCCGCTGGACCGGTGACGTCAACATGTGCGTGGCGGAGAACGAGTTCAAGATCAACGGCGTGGACGATTGTTTTGCCCGCAGCTTCCAGAGAATGGGTTTCAAGGAATATGACACGGGCAGACAGGGCAGCTGGATGGTCCAGCTTTCCGATACGCCAGGCACACAGGGAAATCAAAACTGATGAAGCGTAACCGCAAAGTCAAAATTCTTGCAACTCTCGGCCCGGCCTCTTCCGAAGAGGCCATGATCGAGAAGCTGCATCTTGCTGGCGCTGATCTTTTCCGGATCAACATGAGCCATGCGAGCCACGACGTGATGCGGACGCTCATTCAGCGCATCCGCTCCGTCGAGAGCCGTACCGGTCGTCCCATCGGCATTCTGGCCGACCTGCAGGGTCCCAAGCTGCGCGTCGGAAAATTCGCCGAGACGAAGGTCGATCTGGTTCCGGGCCAGACCTTCACGCTTGATAACAACGACACCCCCGGCGACAACACCCGTGTTTTCCTGCCGCACCCTGAAATTCTTGAAGCGGTCAAGCCCGGCCACCGCCTGCTGATCGATGACGGCAAGCTGCATCTGCGCGCTGAAAAGAGCGACGGCAAGAGCATCGTCACGACAGTCATTTCCGGCACCCGCATTTCCGACCGCAAGGGCATCAGCCTGCCGGATACGCTGCTCGGCGTCGGCGTTCTGACCGACAAGGACCGCGTCGACCTTGATGCAGTCCTCGAAACCGGTGAAGTCGACTGGGTGGCGCTTTCCTTCGTCCAGCGTCCGGAAGACCTGGCCGAAGTGCGCAAGATCGCACGTGGCCGCGTCGGCCTGATGTCCAAGATCGAAAAGCCTCAGGCTGTCGAGCGTATCGAGGAAATCATCGAGCTTTCCGACGCGCTGATGGTTGCCCGCGGCGACCTGGGTGTGGAAATGCCGCTGGAAGCCGTTCCCGGCATCCAGAAGCAGCTGACCCGCGCCTGCCGCCGTGCGGGCAAGCCGGTCGTGGTCGCCACGCAGATGCTGGAATCGATGATCACTGCACCTGTACCGACCCGCGCCGAAGTGTCCGACGTCGCCACCGCCGTCTTCGAAGGCGCAGATGCCATCATGCTTTCGGCTGAATCCGCCTCCGGCGACTACCCGGTCGAAGCGGTTTCCACCATGGCCTCCATCGCCAGCACGGTGGAACAGGACCCCTATTATTCCAATATCATCTATGCGCAGCGCGCCCAGCCGGAACCGACAGGTGCCGACGCCATTTCGCTTGCCGCCCGCCAGATCGCCGAAACGCTGAAGCTTGCGGCAATAGTCACCTATACGTCCTCGGGCACGACCGGCCTGCGCGCCGCGCGCGAACGGCCGCAGGTTCCGATCATTGCGCTGTCGCCGATCATCCAGACTGCACGCCGCCTGTCGGTCGTCTGGGGCCTGCACTGCGTCGTCACCGGTGATGCCAGCGATCTGGACGACATGGTGAACCGCGCTTGTCGCATCGTGGTTTCCGAAGGCTTCGGCAAGCCGGGCGATCGCATCATCATCTCCGCAGGTGTGCCGCTCGGCACCCCCGGCGCGACCAATATGGTGCGCATTGCCTATATCGGCTCGGACGGCCAGAGCGGCGTCTGACGCCGCGCAATATACAGCATGAAAAAACCCGCCGTCGCCGGCGGGTTTTTTATTGGCCTTTCGGCCATCTGATAGAACTGGCTCAGTGCATCTTCACCGGCGTGCTGAAGCGGCTGGATTCGATGGCCACGGCACCCGGCTTGAAGCTCGCCGAAGTGGCGGAAGCCGACATGTCGTTGCTGAGCATGCGGTTGGCGACAACACGCGGCGCTTTTACGGAGCGTCCGGTCGTGCCCTTGTTCTGGTTGAGCGCCCAGTCCGAAATAAGGTCCTGCGTCAGGCGTCCACCACCCACCATGGCCTGTTGGGAAACGACGGCATCCTGCCTGCTTGGACGCGAACCCTTGGTCGGCATGCCGGCGCTGAGGCCGCCATTGATGGCGGGCTTCAGGTCAAAAGCATCACCGAAGCCAGCCTGCGGTTCGGCCTTGGCCGTTTCGGCGGGTGCGACGGTAACCTTGTGGTTGACGGCAGCCGGGAATGGGGCAGCTGTTGGCATGGCAGCCGACTGGACCTGCGACCGGGCAGCCTGACCGCTCTGTTCAAGAGCGGCAACCACCGTCGGCGAAAGCGTATCCTGCTGCGCCTCGGCGAGATCGTCTTCACCTTCCGGATCGGCATTTGCAGCCGCAAGCAGGGCTTCTGCCACGGCCGGACGGTTGGCGGGAACCGGAACGGAAGCAAGCTCGCCGGTCGCAGCCGGTGTCGCACCGTCGGCGGAAGCCGTCAGGATAGACCCTTCCGCATCACCCTTCATGCCACGCGGGCCGAGAAGTGTGGGCACGGGCACGGAAACCTCAGCGAGATCGGCAAATTGCTGGCGCTCGGCCGGAGCTGACGTCGGCGTCGGCGTGGTCGCTGCCTGCAGAGCATCCTGCGCAGCATTGCGGGCCGGAGAATAAAGGGCCGTCGCAAGGCCGGTATTGGCAGGCGGCTGGTTGCCGAATGCGGGACGAGCCGTCGGCAGCGGCGCATCATTCACGCCGGGAAGTGCCTGTGCCGAAGCAACTGCAATGGTGGGTTCAGGCTCGGGAGCTGCCTGCTGCGGAGCCGCCGGGCGAGCGACAGCCGGGCGTTCTGCGGGCTCCGGCGCTGCGATGCTATCGGGATCTTCATCCTCGTCGCCACCGCCAAAGAGGGCCTGCAACAGGGTCTTGCGCTTGCCGCCACCGGAAGAGGCAGGGCCGGCACCGGCGCTGGAAGCAACCTGAACGGAGGACGAGTTGACACGCTTCTTGTAATCGGCGAGCGCCTGCTCATAACCGGGAAGCGGCTTGCCGTCGGACGGAAGGTGCAGCGTATTGCCGTTCGGGAAGATGCGGACGAGTTCCTGGCGGCTCATGCGCGGCCAGGCGCGGACGCCACCGACATCCATGTGCACGAAGGGAGATCCCGAGGTCGGATAGAAACCGACGCCGCCGATCTGCATCTGCATGCCGATTTCACGAAGGCGGGAAAGCTTCACACCGGGGATATAAAAGTCCATGGCCTTGCCGAGCATATGCTGGCTTTTTTCGGCGACGCCCTTGGTGCGCGTCCGCAAGAGACCGTTGGTCTCCGGCGAGCGGAAGGCCGAAACGACGTTGATGTAATCGGTCGCGCCACTGCGGCGATAAACTTCCCAGACGAGATCGAAAAGGCGCGGATCCATGCGTGTCGGCTGGTTGCGACGCCAGTCGCGCAGGAATCGGTTCAGCTCCTGCAGGCCCTTCTGGTCATATTTTCCATTGCGCTTGAAGGTGATGACCGCCTTCTCGCGTGTATGGATATAATACAGTTTGAGGCTGCGCGTCTCGGCGGCGGCTTCCGTCGCCGAAACACCTACGAAGGGCATTGCGGCGAGCATCAGGCAGGCAAAGGTGACAGCGCGCGCCGACAGCTTCGTGCATATATCCTTGATCAAGCCGCGCGCGATCCTAGTCGAAAGCGCGTTATTCCGATGCAGATATGGCAATTCGATCCCCGCCTGGAAGACAATTTCTGTCACATTGCCTCAAATGAACGTCAAATACGGTGACACGATGGCAAAATTGCCACACACATACAACCTTCCTCTACATAGTGAATCAGCCACTAACAAGAGGTTTATAGACGGTAAGCGGATATCCTTGCTCAGAAGTTAACGAATTTGCGATCTGCCTTCGAATACGCGGTCTCTGCCTTCAGGCTGCATCTCGAAGGGGATCGTCGGGATCAATGCCATAATCCTTCAGCTTGCGATAAAGCGTCGAGCGGCCGATGCCGAGCTTTCTGGCGACCTGGCTCATCTGCCCGCGATAGAAGCGCAAAGCGAAACGGATGAGTTCTTCCTCGATTTCTGCCAGTTTGCGGATATTGCCCGACTCATCCATGCTGGAGATCAGGTTTCCGCCCCGATAGATGGTGGTGGAAATATCCGACGGCTCCTCGATGACGGCATGGCTTTCGGCAGCCGCCGGCGGGGGCGGTGAATAGGCCGCTAGCTTCAGCGACGCCCCTGAAGGCGCACGGATGAGATCATCCGCATCGTCGCCGGTCGAAAATTCCGGCAGCTGCAGCGCGATCTGCGGAAAATCGGAATCTGACAGTTCCTCACCCTGCGACAGCACCACGGCGCGGAAAACGGCGTTTTCAAGCTGACGGATATTGCCCGGCCAGTCATAGGCCGTCAGCAGTGCCAGCGCGCTGGCATTGAGGCCGACGGGATTGGGCAATTTCTGCTCCGCCGAAAAGCGCTCGGCGAAAACCCGTGCCAGATGGGGAATGTCTTCCTTGCGGCGGCGCAGCGCCGGAATGGTGATCGGAAAGACGTTGAGGCGATAATAAAGGTCTTCGCGGAAGCGGCCTTCCTTCACCTCCTCGATGAGGTTCTTGTTGGTGGCGGAGATCAGCCGGACATTCACCTTCTGCACCCGTGCGGAGCCGACGGTTTCGATTTCGCCCTGCTGGACCGCGCGGAGCAGCTTTACCTGCACGTCGAGCGGCAGATCGCCGATTTCATCGAGGAACAGCGTGCCGCCATCCGCCTCCATGAACTTGCCTACATGTTTTTCCGTAGCACCCGTGAAGGCTCCCTTCTCATGGCCGAAGAGAATGCTTTCCACCAGATTATGGGGAATGGCGCCGCAATTGACTGTTATGAAAGGCTTGTTCGCTCTGTCGCCGGCCGACTGGATGGCCCGGGCGACCATTTCCTTGCCCACGCCGGATTCACCTTCCAGCACCACGGGGATGCTGGACTGGGCGGCACGCTGCGCGAGCTCTATGACCCTCAGCATTGCGGGGCTTGCGGAAACGATATCGGTAAAATTCACTGCATTGCTCCGTCCGCGCCTTCCCGTGCGGGCTTTTGCCTCTCTCCTGTCGAGCTTGAGCGCATTGGAGATGGCGGCGCCGATCCTTTCCGGCGAGACCGGCTTCACAACGAAATCGAAGGCACCGGCGCGCATGGCCTGCACGACGGTATCGATGCCGCCCTGCCCCGTCTGGACAATGACGGGAACGTCTGTGCCGAGTTCGCCGACGGCTTTGAGAAAGGTAAGCCCGTCCATTTCCGGCATCATCAGATCAAGGACGACGACATTGATCTCGCCACTATATTGCTTGAGCAGTTCCAGCCCCGCCTTGCCGTTTTCGGCAAGCAAGGCGAGATGCCCATAACGTTCCACCGCATTTTTGAGCAGGCGGCGCTGGACGGGATCATCGTCTATCACGAGAACATGCGCGGTCATTTTTAGCTCCGGTTTCCGGTTTATGGACCTGCTTCATGCGGTCCCTTATTCCGCACTCTGGCATGGGAGACTTGAACATCCAGTTTTGAGAATTGCTTGCATTTTATCCATTGCCGCGGGAAACAAGGTCCCCATATGCTTCGCACGCATAATCAGAAGGACACGTTGGATGACCCTCAACCGCGCTACCCCGCAACCCGTATTCTCCCTTGCCGAAACCTCCGGCCCGGCGCTTGGCGATCTGCCCGGCTGGAAGCTCTCGGATCTCTATCCGTCGGGGGATTCGCCGGAATATAAGGGTGATCTCGAGAAGGCAGCATCGATGGCGGCGGCTTTCGAGGAGAAGTGGAAGGGAAAGCTCGAAGCCGCCGCGAAGGCCACGGGCGAAAAGGGCATCGGGGCCGCGCTGAAGGAATATGAAGCGCTCGACGATCTCATCGGCCGCATCGGCTCCTTTGCCGGGCTCACTTATTTTTCCGATACGTCGAACCCGGCAAACGGCAAGCTTTACGGCGACGCCCAGGCAAAGCTGACGGATATTTCGGCGCATCTCCTGTTTTTCACGCTTGAACTCAATCGCATCGACGACGCCACGATGGACGCCTGCATGGTCAATGATGCCGCGGCAGGCCATTACCGTCCCTGGCTGGTGGATTTGCGCAAGGACAAGCCGCACCAGCTCGACGACCAGCTGGAGCAGCTGTTCCTCGAAAAATCGATGACCAGCGCGGCGGCCTTCAACCGCCTGTTCGATGAGACGATGGCCGATCTGCGTTTCGATATAGACGGTGCGAGCCTTCCGCTGGAAGTGACGCTAAACATGCTGCAGGAGCCGGAGCCGGAAACCCGAAAGAAGGCGGCGGAAGCGCTGAGCACCACTTTCAAGGACAATCTGCGGGTCTTCACCCTCATCACCAACACGCTTGCCAAGGACAAGGATATTTCCGACCGCTGGCGCAAGTTCGAGGATATTGCCGATAGCCGCCATCTGGCGAACCGCGTCGAGCGGGAAGTGGTCGATGCCTTGGCGGCAGCGGTCAAAAAGGCCTATCCGCGCCTTTCGCACCGATATTACGCCATGAAGGCAAAATGGCTCGGCATGGAGCAGATGAATTATTGGGACCGCAATGCGCCGCTTCCCGATACGTCGAACACGATCATCCCCTGGGATGAGGCCAAGGATACCGTGCTTTCCGCCTATGGCAATTTTGCCCCCGAGATGGCCGATATTGCCCGCCGTTTCTTCGATGAAGAGTGGATCGACGCGCCGGCCCGTCCCGGCAAGGCGCCGGGCGCATTCGCGCATCCAACCGTACCCTCGGCTCATCCTTATGTGCTCGTCAACTATCTCGGCAAACCGCGCGACGTGATGACACTTGCTCATGAGCTTGGTCATGGCGTTCATCAGGTTCTGGCTGGCGAACAGGGCGCCCTGATGTGCGCCACGCCGCTGACGCTGGCCGAGACAGCCTCCGTTTTCGGGGAAATGTTGACCTTCCGCAAGCTGCTTGATGACACCAAGGATATCAGGGAACGCAAGGCCATGCTCGCCCGCAAGGTCGAGGATATGATCAATACGGTCGTGCGCCAGATCGCTTTCTACGAATTCGAGCGAAAGCTGCACACCGCCCGCAAACAGGGAGAGCTGACCTCCGAACAGATCGGCGAATTGTGGCTTTCCGTTCAGGCCGAGAGCCTCGGTCCGGCGATCCGGATTTCCGAGGGCTATGAGACCTGGTGGACCTATATCCCCCATTTCATCCATTCGCCCTTCTACGTATATGCCTATGCCTTCGGCGATTGCCTGGTGAACTCGCTTTATGCGGTCTACCAGAAGGCCGAGACCGGCTTTCAGGAGAAATATTTCGAGCTTCTGAAGGCGGGCGGCACCAAGCACCATTCGGAGCTTCTCAAACCCTTCGGCCTCGATGCGACCGATCCCTCATTCTGGGACAAGGGACTTTCGATGATCGAAGGACTGATCGACGAGTTGGAAGCGCTGGATAACAAACAGGCTTAATCTCTTCCGCCGGCAGGGCTATCCTATTTCGGACAAGCTTTGCCGGTTGATATTGCCGGCAGAAGACACCGGTTGACAATTCAGGCGACGAGCAAAGGCAATGAAACGCAAACCCGCCGATCTGACCTTGAGGGAAACCCTGCGCTGGGAGCCGCAGACCGGCTTTCAGCGCATCGACCAGCATATGCGCCGATTGTTGCGCTCCGCCGACGCGCTCGGTTTTCGCGCGCCGGTCAACGCAGTGCAGGTGCTGGAAAAGAAGGTGGGCGGCGAAAATCCGCTCTGCGTCAGGCTGGTGATGAACTACAAGGGCGAACTCGATATCGAAACGGCCGATTTCCAGCCCTTGCAGCAGGATGCGGTCTGGCGGGTTCGCATCGCCCGGCAGACCAAGCTCGATTCCTCCGACACCTTCTATCGCCACAAGTCCTCCCGCCGGGAGCCCTATGATGCCGCCCGAGCCGAATTTTCAGCCGGGGAGGCAGACGAGGTGCTGCTGCTCAACGAGCGTGGCGAATTGTGCGAAGGCTCATCGACCAGCATTTTCGTCGAAATGCCGGATGGGCAATTGCTGACGCCGCCGCTCGACAGCGGCATCCTGCCGGGTGTGCTGCGCGCCGATCTGATCCGCGAACGCAGGGCGCGCGGACAGGCGCTGAAACCGGAAGACATCGCCGGCCGGAAGCTGTTCGTCGGTAATTCGCTGCATGGGCTGATTGCGGCAGAGCTTGTTTAAACCGTCACCGCCAGAAGCCGGTCCCGTCCTCTCTCCTTGGCCGCATAAAGGGCCTGATCGGCACGCAGGAAAACATCGTCAGCGCTTTCCGCCACCTGATAGGCGGTCATGCCCGCCGAGCAGCTATAGGAAAAATCCGGGAATTCGGAAAGAGGTCTGGAAAGGCGTACTTTCTGCAGCAGCCGCTCAACAATCTCCTGGCCTTCGGCAACCGAACTGCGCGGCAAAATCAGCATGAATTCCTCACCGCCGATCCTGCCGAAACAATCCACCCGCCGGATGACGGAGTGGGCTATGGCGACAAAATCGCGCAATACCGCATCACCACATTTGTGACCGAAACGATCGTTGATCTGCTTGAAAAAATCGATGTCGAGCGTGCAAAGGCAAAAGGACGCCTCAAGCCCCTTGGTGACCTGCTCCACCTGCAGAGCGAGCTTGGCGAAGACGAAACGGCGGTTTGCTGTTCCCGTCAATTCATCCGTCTGCGAGGCGCGTACCGCCAGATCCCTGTCCTGCCGCAGGGTTCTATAACCCTGGCGCAGTTCAGTGACGTCGCTTGCGACGCACAGCATCCAGCCATCCTGCTGCACCGTCTCGGTCATCCAGAACCAGCGGCCGTCATACAGGTCCATCTCAAAGGCGCGATAGGGCAGCTTGCCGCGCCGGGACTGCGCCGAGAGCAGCCATCCCTCGAAATCATTGTTGCGGATGACGACACCGGTGCGCAGCCGATGGTTCAGCCGCATGATATCCGCCCAGGTTGGCAAATCACCGGCGGCAAGCTGAAAGCTTTCCCGAAACGACGGATTGGCATGGCGCAACCGGTCCTCGGAATCGTAAAGGGCAATAAGGACGGGGGTGGCACTCTGAAGAGCTGCGACACGCTCTAAAAGATCATTCAACAGGCAACTCCCCTGCGATGGCGAAAAACTCCCCTGTCGTCATCCGGCCAAAGCCCCCACGCCTCTGGACGCACAAAACGAAAAGAAGAATTTAATTATAAACGCACTCTCTAAAATGCGAAGAGGCAGAAATGGTGGAAACAATGCGTTCGCCCGTCTCGCCGTCATTATCGTCATATGTCCGTCATCCACCTGCCCTTTATTGTGGCACGCTTTTATGATCTAGCTTACTTATTGGCTGAAAAAGGAAAATTGACGAATGACGGACGCAAACCACCCGATTTACGGCGATATTGACGGCCCCATCATCATGATCGGCTTCGGCTCCATCGGGCGCGGCACTCTTCCGTTGATCGAACGTCATTTCAATTTCGACAGGACCCGGCTCGTCGTCATCGACCCGCGCGAGGATATCGCCGCCTTTCTGGCCGAGAGAAACATCCGCCACGTCCAGAAACATCTGACCAAGGAGAACTATAAGGAAGTTCTCAAGCCGCTTCTCAAAGGCGTGCAGGGCCAGGGCTTCTGCGTCAATCTTTCGGTTGATGCCGCCTCCGTCGACCTGATGCGGATCTGTCGCAAGCACGGCATGCTTTACATCGACACCGTGGTGGAACCGTGGCCCGGTTTTTATTTCGATGCCGATGCCGACAATGCCGCCAGAACCAATTATTCGCTGCGCGAAACCATGCTGAAGGAAAGAGCGCGCAGGCCCGGCGGCACGACCGCGGTTTCCACCTGCGGCGCCAATCCCGGCATGGTGTCCTGGTTCGTGAAGCAGGCACTCGTCAATCTCGCCAAGGATACCGGTCTCGACATCGAGGAGCCGCAATCACATGACCGGGAAGGCTGGGCAAAGCTGATGAAGCAGCTTGGCGTCAAGGGCGTGCATGTGGCCGAGCGCGATACCCAGCGGGCGAAAGAGCCGAAGCCCTTCGGGGCTTTCTGGAACACATGGTCCGTGGAAGGTTTTATCGCCGAAGGTTTCCAGCCCGCCGAACTCGGCTGGGGAACGCATGAAAACTGGATGCCGAAAAACGCGAAAAAGCAGAAAAAGGGAAGCAAGTCGGCGATCTATCTCGATCAGCCCGGTGCCAATACGCGGGTGCGCACCTGGTGCCCGGGGCTCGGACCGCAATATGGATTTCTCGTCACCCATAATGAAGCGATTTCGATTTCGGACTATTTCACCGTCCGCAACGATGATGGCGATGTGACCTACCGGCCCACCTGCCATTACGCCTACCACCCCTGCAACGACGCCATTTTGTCCCTGCATGAGCTGTTCGGCAATGGCGGCAACCCTCAGCCGATCCAGCATGTGCTCGGTGAAGACGAGCTTGTCGACGGCGCCGACGAGCTTGGTGTCCTGCTTTATGGTCATGACAAGAACGCTTATTGGTATGGTTCGCGTCTCACCCTGCAGGAGGCGCGTTCGCTTGCCCCCAGCCAGAATGCCACCGGATTGCAGGTCAGTTCCGCGGTATTGGCCGGCATGGTCTGGGCGATTGAAAATCCGCAGGCCGGCATCGTCGAGGCGGACGAGGTAGATTACCGCCGCTGCCTCGAGGTGCAACGCCCCTATCTCGGACCCGTCGAGGGACATTATACCGACTGGACGCCGCTCGACGGTCGCCCGGGACTGTTCCCCGACAATATCGACACGTCCGATCCCTGGCAGTTCCGCAACATCCTTGTGCGCTGACGCGGCAGAGTCTCATATTTGCCACGCCGGGGCTTTCCTGAACGACGTCAGGAACCGGGGAGAGCGAACAACGTTGCCTTGAAATAAAGAACGCTTCACGGCATGGTCGAAGCACAGAAGGTTTCATCGAATCGCAGGAGAACAGGCTCATGAACTTCAAGACAAGCGCTGCTTTGCTTTCAGCCGCCATCGCGGTGTCTTCATGCGTCGCGCCGGGCCCCTCCCAGCAGACCTCGATGGCGCCTTCGCTTTCCCGCGGCCCGGCAGTCGACGGCCGCTGGATCGACCGCAACGGCATCGTATCCACGTTCCAGAACGGCGCTTTCTCCACGCGTTCGACAGACACCAACACGCTTCTGGCCTCCGGCACCTACGTGACGATTTCGCCGACGCTTTATGAAATCAACATGACGTCGTTGGTGCGCAACACGCAGTCACGCGTCAACTGCGCCCTGGTCTCCCCGTCACAATTGAACTGCACGACCGACACGAACAGCCAGTTCTCGCTGACGCGCCAGGGCTGATAATATCGCCTTTTCAATAGGATGACCTTCTGAAACGCACGCCTTCGGCGTGCGTTTTTCTTTATTGAGCACCTGTCATAATTTCGCTTGCGGCGGCTGCCGCTAAATGGAAACATCCGGTTTTCGAAAGACTGAGATGTTTTCGGATTAAAGAATGAGCGCGGTCGGAGAATGATCAGCCGGCCTGGACTTCCGCTTTGAACAGGAGAGAGGGACCATGAAGAAAATTTTGGGACTGGGCATGCTGAGCGTTTCGGTAATAACGCTTTCAGCTGGAGCGGCTCTGGCCGATTACGAGCTCAACATTCTTCACATCAACGATTTTCACTCCCGTATCGAATCGATCAACAAATTCGACTCGACCTGCTCGGCGGAAGAAGAAGGCAAGAACGAATGCTTCGGCGGCGCCGCGCGCCTGCTGACCGCAATCAACCAGACCCGTGACGCGCTGAAGGCGGAAGGGAAAAATGTCCTGCTGCTGAATGCCGGCGACAATTTCCAGGGATCGCTGTTCTACACCACCTATAAAGGCACGGTGGAAGCGGAAGTGCTGAACGCCATGAAGTTCGACGCCATGACCGTCGGCAATCATGAATTCGACGATAGCGAAGACGGCCTTGCCGGCTTCCTCGACAAGGTGCAGTTCCCGGTCGTAACCGCCAATGTGGTGGCCACTGCCGCCTCGAAAATCGGCGACCGCGTCAAGCCGTCCATCGTGCTCGAAGTCGGCGGACAGAAAATCGGCATCGTCGGCGCCGTTGCCAACGATACGGCGGAACTGGCAACGCCCGGTCCCAATATCACCATCGCGGAAGATGTCGCAAAAATCAGCGAACAGGTGCAGAAGCTGAAGCAGGACGGCGTCAACAAGATCATCGCGCTGACGCATGTCGGATATCCGCGCGATCTCGAATTCATCGCCAAAATTCCTGATGTCGACGTCGTGGTTGGCGGCCATACCCATACGTTGCTGTCCAACACCGACCAGAAGGCCGAAGGCCCTTATCCGACCCTCGTCGACAATCCCGGCGGCTACAAGGTTCCGGTGGTGCAGGCCGGCCAGTACAGCAAATATCTCGGCGACCTCAAAGTGGTCTTCGACGACGGCGGCGTCGTGAAGGAAAGCAAGGGCGACCCGATCCTTATCGATTCCTCCTTCAAGCCCGATGAAGCCACGCTGAAGCGCATTGATGAGCTGAAGGCGCCGATCGAAGCGCTGAAATCCAAGGTCGTCGGCACTTCGGAAGGCCCGATCGAAGGCGACCGCAAGGTTTGCCGCGTGAAGGAATGCTCCATGGGCAATCTGGTGGCCGATGCGACGCTGGCCCGCGTCAAGGATCAGGGTGTCACCATCGCTTTTGCAAACAGCGGCGGCCTGCGTTCCTCCATCGATGGCGGCGATGTCTCGATGGGTGAAGTGCTGACGGTTCTGCCGTTCCAGAACACCGTTGCAACCTTCCAGCTCAAGGGCGAGGATATTCGCGCTGCGCTCGAAAACGGCGTCAGCCAGATCGATGACGTCGCGGGCCGCTTCATGCAGGTTTCCGGCATGAAATATTCCTTCGACCGTTCCAAGCCGGCCGGTAGCCGCATCGTTTCGGTCGACGTCAAGGAAGGCGATGCTTTCGTGCCTCTCGACCCCGCCAAGACCTATATCGTCGCGGCCAATAATTACGTGCGCACCGGCGGTGATGGCTTCAAGGTCTTCGCGACCAAGGCGATCAATGCCTATGACTTCGGCCCTAACCTTGAAGAGGCAGTTGCGGCTTATATCACCGCCAACAGCCCCTATAAGCCCTATACCGACGGCCGCATCAGCGAAGTGACGCCTGCCGGTTATGTCGCTCCGGCAAAGCCTGCGGCACCGACACCAGCCGCAACCGCGCCTGCCCCGGCTGCTGCTCCAGCACCCGCGGCCACCGCACCCGCTGCACCCGCTACAACTGCGCCGGCATCCCCGGCACCTGCTGCGGCCGCTGCCGCCGTCAGCAAATACGTCGTCGAAAAGGGCGATTCGCTCTGGAAGATCGCAGCGGAGAAATATGGCGACGGCGCTCTCTGGCACAGAATTGCCAAGGCAAACACGCTGAAGCAGCCGAACCATATTGAAATCGGCGAGGAGCTGGAACTGCCGGCCCAATAAGCCGGGCGGGAACGAACAGGGCAATTTGCCGCAGACACAACGCCGGCCCCGGCACATCGGGGCCGGCTTCTTATTTTCTATTTAAAAACAAAGCGCTACGGATAAAATTTTGCCGAGGGACAGCCTACACCTCTCCTCGCCCCGGAAATAGCCGCCGCCGATGGTTCAATCCTGAAGAATTTCGTCTAGAACACGATGAACAAAATGACGGCCAGAGCGTATAGCTCGGGCATTCCGGCCAAACCTCATCGGTTTGCGTTCGGGCAGATAAACAGAAGATGGAGCGTTTCCGGCCTTTGTCCGCGGCGGGCCGCTCCTTATACAACCAGTCCGAGTTTCAGGGTATCATTCATGGCGACAGAACTATCCCCACTCCCCACAAACCATCCCCGCGTAACTTTTGGCAAGGTGGGCGTCCTGCTCGTCAATCTCGGCACGCCTGACGGCACGGACTATTGGCCGATGCGCCGTTATCTGGCGGAGTTTCTGAGCGACAAGCGCGTGATCGAGTGGTCGCGCCTCTACTGGTATCCGATCCTTTATGGCATCGTCCTCAACAAGCGCCCGCAGAAGGTCGGCAAGGCCTATGAGGAAATCTGGAACCACGAGCGCAATGAAAGTTACCTGCGCACCTATACACGCAGCCAGGGCGAGTTGATGGCGGCAGCGTTGAAGGACCTGTCCAACGTCGTGGTCGACTGGGGCATGCGCTACGGCCAGCCCTCAATCGCCTCGAAGATCGACGCCCTGAAGGAACAGGGCTGCGAAAAAATCCTGCTTTTCCCGCTTTATCCGCAATATGCCGCATCGACCACTGCGACCGTGAACGACAAGGCTTTCGAGCATCTGATGAAGCTGCGCTGGCAGCCCGCCATCCGCACCGTGCCGCCCTATCATGACGATCCCGCCTATATCGAGGCGCTCGCGGCCTCCGTCAAAAATCATCTGGCGACACTGGACTGGGAGCCGGAGATGCTGATCACCTCCTTCCACGGCATTCCGCAATCCTATTTCAAAAAGGGCGACCCCTATTATTGTCATTGCCAGAAAACCGCCCGCCTGCTGCGGCAAGCGCTGGGGCGAACCGAAAAGAACTTCATGATCACCTTCCAGTCGCGTTTCGGGCCGGAAGAATGGTTGCAGCCTTATACCGACAAGACCGTGGAAAAGCTGGCTTCCGAGGGCGTGAAGCGCATCGCCGTCATGAATCCCGGCTTCGTTTCGGATTGTCTTGAAACACTGGAAGAAATTGCCGGTGAAGCCGGGGAGATATTCCTGCATAATGGCGGTGAGAAATTCACCCATATTCCGTGTCTCAACGACAGCGTCGAGGGCATGAATGTTCTCGAAACGGTTGTAAGACGGGAGTTGCAAGGCTGGGTGTAATCTTGCCATAAGGTTGTTGGGATAAATCCCCGATAGTTCTGATTTGGAGGGAAAGTGATGATTGCATTGGGCGGTTTCGACATCGTCGTCATAGCGGCGGTTGTTCTGGTTATTCTGGTGCTGTTTGCCGGCATCAAGACCGTGCCGCAGGGGCATCGTTACACGGTTGAACGGTTCGGGCGTTATACCCGCACGCTCGAACCGGGCCTGAACCTCATCGTGCCGTTCTTCGAGAAAATCGGCTCGAAAATGAATGTGATGGAGCAGGTGCTCCACATACCGACGCAGGAAGTCATTACCCGCGACAATGCAAGTGTTTCTGCCGATGCCGTCACCTTCTATCAGGTGCTGAACGCCGCACAGGCGGCTTACCAGATCGCCAATCTGGAAATGGCGATCGAAAACCTCACCATGACCAATATCCGCTCAGTGATGGGCTCGATGGACCTCGACGAGCTGCTGTCGAACCGCGACGCCATCAATGACCGCCTGCTGCGCGTGGTCGATGAGGCAGTAGGCCCCTGGGGCATCAAGGTCACCCGTATCGAAATCAAGGATATTGCGCCGCCGAAGGACCTCGTCGATTCCATGGCGCGGCAGATGAAGGCGGAGCGCGAAAAGCGCGCGCAGGTGCTGGAAGCAGAAGGCGCCCGCAACGCCCAGATCCTTCGCGCGGAAGGCGCCAAGCAATCCGCCATTCTGGAAGCGGAAGGCCAGCGCGAAGCGGCGTTCCGCGATGCCGAAGCACGCGAACGTCTGGCCGAGGCCGAAGCCAACGCCACCCGCATGGTGTCGGAAGCCATTGCCTCCGGCAACGTCCACGCCATCAACTATTTCGTCGCCCAGAAATACACCGAAGCGCTTGCCGAAATCGGCACGGCCAAGAATTCCAAGATCGTGCTGATGCCGATGGAAGCCTCGGCACTGATCGGCTCCCTCGGTGGCATCGGCACGATTGCGCGGGAGGTATTCGGCGACAAGGGCGATGCACCGAGCGCGCCCGCCGTCCCCACGTCATCCCGCTCCGTGCCGCCGACCCGGCCCTCCGGCCAAAGCATCAATGTTACCATCCCGGGTAATCCCTTCGGTTCTTCATCGGAGAAGTGACGATGTTGCAACGGCTTGCCACTGAGCTGGGACCCTGGAGCTGGTGGATCGTCGGCTTCGTGCTGCTCGCCGCAGAACTCATCGCGCCCGGCGTCTTCCTGATCTGGATCGGCATTGCTGCGCTGGTCATCGGCGTCTTTTCGCTGTTCTTATGGGATGCCGCAATCTGGGCCTGGCAATTGCAGCTGGTGCTGTTTGCCGCGCTCTCCGTCGTCTTCGCCCTGCTCGGCCGTAAATATTTCGGCCGAAACCGCGGCGCAAGCGACGAGCCATTCCTTAATCAGCGGGAGGCAAGCCTTGTCGGCCGCACCGCGACCCTTCAGGAACCGATTGTCGAAGGGCGTGGCCGGATCAGGCTGGACGATACATGGTGGCCGGTAAACGGCGAAGACATGCCGGCCGGAACCCGCGTGAGGATCGCTTCTGCGCGCGGACGCACGCTGACAGTCGAGCCGATTGACCGATAGGTTTTCAGGATCGGCGGTAGCGTCAAGCCACGCCGATCCTCAAGAGATCGTGGAAATGCACCAACCCGATCGGTCGATTGTCGTCATCAATGACAATCAGCGCGCCGATGTGGAATTTTTCCAGCGTCGCCAGTGCGCTGGTTGCCAGCACCGATTTTTTGACGGTCTTCGGCGAGCGGGTCATGATGTCGTCGACCGTCATTTCGGCGAGGTTGCGCGACAGGTTGCGCGCCATGTCACCCTCGGTGACGATGCCGCACAGACGGCCATCCTCATCCAGAATGCCAACACAGCCGAAATGCTTGCGCGAGAGAACACCAACCGCTTCCGGCATGGCCGTTCCCTTATTGACCAGCGGCACGCGATCACCGGTATGCATGATATCGCTGACCAGTGTCAGGCTAGCCCCCAGCTTGCCGCCGGGATGAAACACCTTGAAATCGCCCGCTGTGAAATTGCGCGCCTCGAGAAGCGCAACGGCAAGGGCATCGCCCAGCGCCAGCTGCATCAATGTGGAGGTCGTCGGTGCAAGTCCGAGCGGGCAGGCTTCCTGCTCATTGGGAACCAGCAGCACAATATCTGAAGCCTGGGCCAGCGATGAATTTTCCGAGCAGGTGAGCGCGATCAGCGGAATGGAAAAACGGCGCGAATAATTGATGATGCTGCGCAATTCCGCGCTTTCGCCGCCTTTGGAGATCGCCAGCACCACGTCATCGCCGCCGATCATGCCGAGATCGCCATGGTTGGCTTCCGCCGCATGCACAAAAAAGGCAGGCGTGCCGGTGGAGGCGAAGGTGGCCGCAAGCTTCGCGCCTATGTGGCCGCTTTTGCCGACCCCGGTGATGATGAGGCGGCCGTTCGACTGGCCGATGGTCTCGATCGCCTTGCAGAAGGGCTCGGAAAGACCGTTCTGGAGAGCGTCCTCAAGGGCGGCAAGGCCAGCCCGTTCCATCGAAATCGTCCGCACGGCGGATTCGATGGCATTGTCTTCGACCAGTTTGACGGCGCGCGTAATCATGGCCGACTGTTACTCTTTCAGCCGGAATAAGTCCACTCTTCAGCCGGCAAGCACCGAGTTTTAGTAGATGCCACCCGAAAATGTTCGGCGGTTTCGGTACGACGGCATGTCGTTAATGACGCCGGTCCGGTGGAGAAATCTCCTCGATCGTTCCCAGCCGCTTGAAAGGGATGTTTTCCTCATCGACCAGATATCGCCCGAGCGTCCTTACCCATGAGACCGAGCCGTCGCTACGGCGCACGGCATATTCCTGATTATAGAAACTCGCGGCCTTCAGGGTGATCAACGCCGTTTCGATCACACGGTTTCGATGATCCAGGTCCACTTTTTCGAGCATCTGAAAAATGCTGATGCCCTGCATCGCCTGTCTTAGTGGAATCCCGAAGAGATCAGCACATACTTCATCTAAATAGAAACGGTCATTGGTAATATCCCAACAATAAAAGCCAACCTGCTTGATGTTCAAAACGGGATTCATGAAACGACGCTGTCACAAAAAATAAATTCAATACGACTTGCTGAGCAATAGAAGATCAGCCCTGTTAGACCATATGGCGATTCCGTGCCAAATTGAAACGTTTTAATCTTCTCATATTAGAATTTTTTTGCATTTATGACTATTTTTCTCCAGTCATCGGAGCGGAAGAAATCGAGCCGCCGGCTTCGGTGATGGATGCCGCTGCTTTTCCGCCGCCCGCCATAACGCTGAAATACCGGCGATCTTTATCAACTGTTAACCATAAAAAACCTATTGTTAAAGCGATGTTAAAACTTGCGTCGCCTGTCTGGTCCCTGGTTTCTTCATGTCATTTCATCGGCCTGTCACTCATCGGGTCCGAGGAGATGCCCTGGCGGGCCTTCGATCCGGCATCGGCCAAACTCGCCGGGTGAAAAGGAATGAATGTGAAGGGCACCGCCACACGTCTGCCGACGTCGCGGAAAGCAGCAACCCTGCTGCTCGCCTGTACGATTTTTTGCCCGCAGGGAAGTGCTTTCGCGCAGACTGCAACGACGGCCACGCCCGTATTGCCGGGCGCCGCTTCTGCCGGAGACGGAACGGCCTTACCCACACCGGCTACGGAAGGTGGGGTGAGCACAGGCACGGTTCAGGCCACGGCTACGCCCGCACCACAACTCTGGCGTCCGTCCAACAATCCCGGTGACCCGATTTACGAACAGCAGGACGACGCGGGCCAACCCTATGCCGACGCCGAAAACCCCTATGAGCCGACGATGGACGGCGGCGAAAATCCACGGATAGCGACCCAGCCCGGACAGACGCCCGGCATCCGGCTCGGTACATTCCTGCTGCGGCCTTCGATCAGCCAGACGATCAATACGGAAAAACAAACGAATACCGGCGGCCCTTCCAGACGCAACTATCTGACGACGGGCATACGCGGCACGCTCACCAGCGACTGGTCCCGCCACGCTTTGACGGTGACAGGCGACGGTGCCTGGGAGAGAAACTTCGGCAGCGACAAGGATGGCGAAGAGCCCCGGGCAAGAATAGAGGCCGATCTGCGCCTTGATCTCGGCGAAGAAACGACAGCCAATCTCAAGGCCGGTTACGAATTCAGCCGTGAGGACACGACGGACCCCAACGCTCTGACTGGCGCTGCCGTACAGGGCGGCGAACACCGCTTCACCACGAGCGCGTCGATAGAGCGGGATTTCGGCAAGCTGCGCGGCCTGGCGGCGCTCGATCTCTCGCGCACGGTCTATACGGATGCAAAAGGCATAGACGGACGGCCGATTAGCCTCAGCGACCGCGACCAGAACGGCGCCAACCTGCGCGGACGCATCGGCTATGAATTGTCACCGGCGCTCATCCCCTTCCTCGAGCTGAACGTCGGGAAGACCAAATATGACAGACGCCTCGACAATTCGGGCTATGCCCGTTCCTCCAATGCCTATGGGGCAAAGATCGGCGCGGAAGTCGATCTTGGCGAGAAGACACGCGGCGAGGCCGCCATCGGTTATCTGCGCAAGCAATATGATGACGATCGCCTCGCCTCGATCGGCGCATTGACACTGGATGGCGAACTCAACTGGTCACCCCAGCGCGGCACGAATGTCAATCTCGGCCTGCGCACGACGATAGAGGACTTTGCCGGCGGACCACAGGGTGGCTGGATTTCCTACCGGCTGGATGCCGGCCTGACCCACGAATTGCGCAACAACCTTGTCGCCCGCCTGACGGGACAGATCGTGCACCGCACCTTCCCCTCTTCCGACACAGAAAATGCCGTGGAATATACCGCGGGTGCCGGCCTGACCTGGGGTCTCAACCGCTATCTCGACCTGACCGCGGACGTCAGCTACCAGTGGACGCCGGTTTATGACAGCAGCGAGCTGCGGGTCGGCGCAGGACTTGTCCTGAAGCGATAATGGCCACAAACGAAAATCCCGGCGCGAAGGCCGGGATTTCCTTATGTGCTCGGTCGATTATTTCAGACCGTCGATCAGAGCCTTGATCGGCTCTTCGATCGCAGGGCGAATATCGCCACGCTCGAGCGCGAATGCGACATTGGCAAGAATGAAACCATCCTTGGCGCCGCAATCGAAGGTCTGGCCACGGAAATGATAGCCGGCGAACTGCTGCGACTTGGCAAGCGACAGCATGCCGTCCGTCAGCTGGATTTCATTGCCGGCGCCCCGCTCCTGATTTTCGAGAATGTCGAAAATCTCGGGCTGAAGAATATAACGGCCGTTGATGTAGAAATTCGACGGCGCCGTACCCTTGGCAGGCTTTTCGACCATTTCAGTGATCTTGAAACCTTCGCCGACGGCGTCGCCCACACCGACGATGCCATATTTATGCGTCTGATCAGGGGCGCATTCCTGCACCGCGATGACATTGCCCTGGGTCTGGTCGTAAAGTTCGACCATGCCCTTAAGGCAGCTTTTCTGCGAATGCATGATCATGTCGGGCAAGAGCACGGCGAAAGGCTCGTCGCCGACGATATCACGTGCGCACCAGACCGCATGGCCAAGACCAAGCGGCACCTGCTGGCGCGTGAAGCTTGCCGTGCCCGCCTTGGGCAGAAGGCCGGCCAGCAATGTCAGCTCGGCATTCTTGTTGCGCTCGCGCAGCATCTGTTCGAGTTCAAATTGAATATCAAAATAATCTTCAATCACAGCCTTGCCGCGGCCGGTGACAAATACAAAATGCTCGATGCCCGCTTCCGCCGCCTCATCAACGACGTATTGAATGACCGGCTTGTCGACGACGGTGAGCATTTCTTTCGGAACCGCCTTGGTGGCGGGCAGGAAACGCGTACCGAGACCTGCGACTGGAAATACAGCCTTCCGAATTTTCTTCTGTTCTACCACATATCCCTCCTGAGAGATAAAACTTGATCACAATCCCCGCACGCTGTTGTTATTTCAAAAATAACAACGTTTTGTAAAGGGTGACGCTACCATCTATTAATGGTAAAGAATTTGTTGACGTTCTTTTGTTATCCATGATGACGCCCGATGCGTTTTCGCAATCGAAATGACATTCGAGAGAACGAAAGACAGACGATGACAAAGATGATCCTTTCAGATGTCCGCAAATTCGGCTGCATGGTGGTTGCAGGCCTGGCAATCTCGCTGGCGCCCGTTTCAGCCCGCGCCGATCAGGGATTCCGTCAGTGGATCAACCAGTTCTATGCAACAGCCGCGAAAGAAGGCATTAGCAAGGCGACCTATCAGAAGGCCTTTGCCGGTGTCAGCGAGCCGGATCCGGATGCGCTGCGCAAGGCCACCTTCCAGCCGGAATTCACCACGCAGATCTGGGATTATCTCGATTCCCGCGTCAATCCGTACACGGTGCGGATCGGCCGCGAAATGAAGATGAAGCACGCGACGACCCTCAACTGGATCGAGCGTAACTTCAATGTCGACAAGCACATCATTCTCGCCATCTGGTCGATGGAATCGAATTACGGCGCGGTTCTCGAAAAGCCGGAGCGGCTGCACAATATTCCGCAGGCGCTGGCAACGCTCGCCTACTCCGATCCCAAGCGCGCCAAATTCGCGCGCACGCAACTGATCGCCGCTCTGAAGATTCTTCAGGCGGGCGACGTGACGCCGAAACAGCTGACGGGCTCCTGGGCGGGCGCGATGGGTCACACCCAGTTCATCCCCACCAGCTACCTGCTTTATGCCGTCGATGCGGATGGCAACGGCAAGCGCGACATCTGGCATTCCGTTCCGGACGCGCTGGCAACCGCTGCCAATCTTCTTTCCAAGAACGGCTGGGAGCCCGGCCGCACCTGGGGTTACGAAACCGCCGTTCCGCGTGGCGGCGCCCGTTATGAAGGGCAGACGAAGACCATTGCGGAATGGGCAAAGCTTGGCTTCACCCGTCCGAACGGCAAGAACTTTACCCGCGGTTCCGATCGCGCCATGCTGAAATTGCAGGGTGGCGCAAACGGCCCCGGTTTCCTGGTGATGAAGAACTTCTTCACCATCAAGAAATACAACGCTTCCGACAGCTATGCGCTGGCTGTCGGCCTGCTTGCGGATGAGATTGCCGGTTATGGCGGCATGCAACAGAAATGGCCGCGTCCCGACGGAACGCTGGATATTCGTGAAAAATTCGAACTCCAGACCCGCATGAAGGAACTCGGCTATTATGATGGCGAGGTTGACGGGAACTTCGGCTCCGGTTCGAAAGCCGCCATCAGCGCCATCCAGTCGCGCATGGGTATGGAAACCGACGGTCAGCCGTCGCAGCGGTTGCTGAGAGCCCTGCGCAATTGATAATGTGCCGGCGAATTCGGCGGCGTCATGGGCGCCGTCGATGCATCCGGAAAGGTTGATGTCATGAGTAGGAAACCTGCGGCGAAAAACGGAAGAACCGGCTGGCGTTTCTGCGCCGTCCTTCTTTCCGCTGTGCTTACACTGCCGCTCGTTCCTTCCGAAAGCTTCGCACAGGAGCAACGGCGCACCCTGTTTGAAATGCTCTTTGGCAAACCGGTGGGCCGCGATGGCGGATCCGGTCGTGAATACCAGCCCCGCAACCGCCGGGATTTTCCCTCTGCTCCGCGTGAAAGATCGGTCAACCGCCCGCAACCCGCCAGAAAAGCGCCCTCGGTGGTGCAGATGCGGACCGCAAAACCGGAACCGGCAGCCAAGCTTGAAAATGCAAGGCGCGTTCTGGTCATCGGCGATTTTCTCGCCGGCGGCATGGGGGAAGAGTTGGTCAATGCCTTTGCCAGCTCGCCGGCAATCACCGTCGATGTGCGTGCCAACGGCTCTTCCGGCCTCGTCCGCACCGATTATTATGACTGGTTCAAAAACCTGCCGCAATTCATCAGCGAGACCAATCCGGCCACCATCGTCATCATGATGGGATCGAATGATCGCCAGCAGATGCAGATCGGCGATATCAGGGAAAAATTCGGCACGGAGGCCTGGTTCAAGGAATATGAACGGCGGATCGACGAACTTCTGACCCTTGCCGGGCGCCAGAAGGTGCCGCTGCTCTGGGTTGGCGTTCCCGCCTTCCAGTCGCCATCGCTTTCGGCCGATCTCGTTGGCTTCAACCGGCTTTATCGCAGCCATGTCGAAAAATATGGCGGTGAATTCGTGGATGTCTGGGACGGTTTCGTCGATGAGGCGGGAAAATTTGTCATCACCGGCTACGACATGAACGGCCAGCAGGCCCGTCTGCGTGAGGCAGATGGCATCGGCATGACACAGGCCGGCAAGCGCAAGCTTGCATTTTACGTCGAAAAATTCGTGCGCCGGCACCTTGATAGCGCCGGACCGGACCTCGTGAAACTGGACGGCAGCAATCTGCCGGCGCTCACCTCCCTGCCCGCACTTGGCATCGATGCGGGGCAGGTACGCACCCAGCCGATCAGCCTGACCGATCCCAATCTCGATGGCGGCGACAAGCTGCTGGGCGACGCCCCTTTGACCGCCGGACCGACACGCGTATCCGTTGTGGAATCGCCGCGCGAAAGGCTGACCAAGCGCGGCGAGATGGCCGATGCACCGGCAGGCCGCATCGATGATTATCGTGTGGCGCCGGATACCACACAGGCCAAACAATAAGCACTTTCGCAGCGGCCTGACCGCCCCGCAGCGGGCGTAATGTTTAGGCAATCCGCGCATGACAGGATAGGTACAGCTTTGCAGGAATGCGGGGTTGGCCATCCACCACCCCCGGTCCCCCTTTTGCATGGCGATATTTATTTGACGGCGACGCCTCGCTTGTCCGCAGCGTCAGCGGCGCCGTCTTTTTTTTGCCTTTCGCCCGCCCCCCCTTCCTGCCGGAAGGTACGCCGGACAATGCCGAGATGAATTCATGCGCCTGCTGCTTGTTGAAGATGAACGCGAAATGGCAGCAGCCCTGTCCGCCGCGCTCCACCGGTTCGATATTATCGTGGATACCGTCGGCACGCTCGATCTTGCCCGTCACGCCATCATGGATGGTGTTCACGACCTCGTTGTGCTTGATCGGCAATTGCCTGATGGCGATGGCATCCAGCTGATAGAAGATTTGCGCCTCCTGCCCGTCACCCCGCCCGTCATCGTGCTGACGGCGCAGGGTTCACTTGCGGATCGGGTCAATGGCCTCAATCTCGGCGCGGACGATTATCTGGCCAAGCCATTCGCCGTCGAGGAATTGCTTGCCCGCATCCGCGCTCTGATGCGCCGGCCGGCGGGTGCGGTCACGATGACAGCAAAACTCGGCAGGCTGGAATTCTGCTTCGAAACCCGTGAAGTCCGTATCATGGGTGAATTTCTCCCACTGACAAGACGGGAACTGCTAATCCTCGAAGCCCTGTTGCGGCGGCAGGGCAGAACGGTGTTGCGCTCATTGCTCGAGGACGCTGTCTATAATTTCGATGATGAGATCCAGTCCAATGCGCTCGATTCCCATATTTCCCGCTTGCGCCGCAAACTGGCAGCCGCAAATGCGGGTCTCGAAGTCCACGGCATTCGTGGCGTCGGTTATCTGCTGAGGGCGACCGCATGAAGCCGGCCAAAAGAAAATCCCTCAAACGTCGCCTCACCATTCAATTGCTGCTGTTCCAGATCGGCAGCCTTTTCATCGTTACCGCGGCCATCATCACCTATATGTCGAGTGGCGGTGCGGGCAGCGCACTGCTCAGCCCTGAGGCAGCCCAGATAACCGCCAATGCGATCGTGCGGGATAAGGATAATCGGCTGGTTCTCAGGGAAACACCTGAGTTCATCGACCTGCGCAACGGCACCTCTGATTTCTGGTTTGTCGCCGTCAGCGAAAAAGGCGAGATCGTTCAGGGCGGGCAGGTGCCTGAGGCCTTCAGCAACATGGATCAACAGCTTAGCGACGTCAGGATCTCGGACGTACGCGACGCAGCGCTTTCCTATTCCTATCTTGCCGTGGTGCGCATCGCCGTCGTTCGTCGCGCCTCCGGCCCAGCGGGAGAATTCGTCATGATCGGCAAGGGCGGCCCGTTCAGCATGACTTTCCCCGTCCTGCTGTTCTCAAACATACTGATCATGCCGGTCCTCATTCTCATGTCCATTGTGACGATCGTCGCCATTCCCTGGCTCATCCGCAGGGAATTTCGCGCCCTTTCCGCCATTGCCCGGACAGCGGAAACCATAGATATCGACAGACGTGGATATCGATTGCCGGATGGCGATATTCCACGAGAGGTGCAACCGCTCGTGCATGCCGTCAACGGCGCGCTGAAACGGCTGGATGACGGCTACGAACGGCACAAGCGCTTCATTCTCGATGCCGCCCATGAATTGCGGACCCCCGTCGCCATTCTCCAGACCCGCGTTGAAACGCTGCTGGACG